>NZ_CAKVZL010000111.1:0-5917 GCF_934835595.1 Eubacterium sp. AF15-50 | reverse complement strand
AAGTAGAAGCAGAAGAGTTTGATGCAAAGTCCGATCATATAGTTAATGATGGCAAAAACATTGGTGGAGTGAAAAACAATACATGGGTAAGATATGACAGTGTGTACTTTAACGGTTTGGCATCTCAGGTAAGCTTTAACTATTCGGGACAAAAGAGTGATGCAGGCGGATATGCACAGGTGTATATAGACAGCAAGGTAGGAGAACCTGTAGCAACTATTAATCTTCCGGTTACAGGAGATAATTGGAGTACATATACTACTGTAAGTCAGCAGCTTGAAAAATCCATAAGTGGTCTTCATGATGTATATATTGTATTTAAGAATGATGGCTCACATAAACATGTGGCAAATGTTGACAATATTGCCTTTGATGTAAAAAGTGTTGAGGGAAAGGAAGATGTTGTTATTTCAGATAAGATAAATATTGAGGGATTCCAGATAAGTCAGACTAACTGGGGCTTAAGAACGGTTTCCTCTGTAGAACCTGAAATCGATGGCAGGAAAGTAGTAGAGTATGGTAATATTTATGCTGTAGACAACGGAGAAGTTAAAAATAAAGATATGGTAGTTGGAAGCACCAGTAAATATGTTGCGGCTTTTAAGTCTACGGAAAAAGGTATTATTAACAAAAAGTTCTCTGCATCAGATACGGCAACCAACTATGTAATGACAATGAAGGATAATGGAAGCACCAAGGCGGCATATACTCAGGAATACCGAATAAGAGGATATGCAAAACTTTCAGATGGAAGTTATGTATACAGTAGTGTTTCATATTTTTCAATATATAGAGTATCAAAATTATTGTATGATAATTGCAAGATGAGCACCAACAGAGCTCACGAATATTTGTACAATAACATATTAAAGGTGGTTGACCCTGAATACAAACCGGTAGATTACAACTGGGGAAGTATTGTAGTAAGACCTAAATAAATAAGTAAGTAAAGCAGTTCTCTGATTATGGCAAATAAGCTATAGTCAGGGAACTGTTTTTTTGCGCCTAAAATAAAAAATGAAACATAGTAATAAAAAAATGATACTGGTATAATGGGTATTGTAAATGACATTAAAGTCAAGGAGCGGAAGAAAAGGAGGAAATTATGGAAAGGAAGAAAAAACATTTCAGTAAGCTTTTAAAAAAAATTATGGCAGTTGCATTAACCTGTGCGCTGACTTTAGGAATGGCAAATGTTCCCGGATGGAATCAGCCGGGAGAAGTGTTAGGAGCAACTACCGCAATTACATCCATGAGCTATTATCCGGGAGAAAATGGCCCTACGATTACCCATTCGGCAGTAGGAGAGGCAAGTTACGGATTTGTTATGCCTAAATTTAACGGCAAGGAAAGCAGCGAACTGTCAATTGCCGACGTGGAAAAGGATTTGCAGGTATATGTAAGACAGCAGGAAGGTACAAAGGGACAGTGGAAAAAAATAGAAGATGTTGAGTATTTCAAATGGAATGACACCTGGGCATGGGAGTACCAAAGCTGGGGTGGCTGGGTATGCTGGATGAAATTAACTGAAACCACTGAACTTAAATTTCATGGAAAAACAAATGATGTTGACTTAATTTATAACCTTGTATTAAACAAACTTGATAAGCTTAAGCTTACAAGTATTACAACAACAGAGGCAAATATAACAGCTGATTCAACAGGAGGTTCAGCAACCCATTGGGGACTTTGGACTTTTAATGGTGATAAAAACATTAAATATGAACAGGTTCAGGATGATATTAACATTTTGGTAGATAATCATGATGGAAAGGGATTTGTTAAATTTTTAAGCAATGCTTCATCAGGATTTTTATGGGATCAGAATTTTGGTTATTATTCAGAGGGTGACGGAGGTTACTGGTTTAAAAATATAGGCTGGTCATTTACCCTTCGTTTCCAAAAAGTAGGTAACAGCAGTATTTATCAGGATGTAAATGTTACATATACTGAGCCTGCAAGAAGTAATTATAATCTTACATCTTACGATGGAAAAACATCTTATGATGCAGGTTCCGTAGAAACAGCATCTGTAGGAATACCACTTCCTAAAATTGGAGGAACCAGTGCAATTAAAAAGGATTTGGAACTGTTTAAATATGAAGTTAAGGTAAATAATGTATGGATTCCTCTTACGGATGTAGCCAAAAGCGGATGGGTTTATCAGGGAAATGGATTTAATAACAGTTCCATAAGCCAGCAATGGGGATATTTTGTTGATAACATATATGGATTATGGCTCCAGCCTGTTAAGAGAGATACAGAGATTAGAATAAGCTACCCAAAAGATGGAAAGAAAGGCGGAGATATGAGTGGAAATTCCGTAACATATACAATAAAAGGAAATTCATCATATAAAGATAAGCTTCCATCAGATATGGCAGATATAACAGTAGAAGACAGTTCAAATCCTTATACACCATCAGGCTGGAAAATGATTTGGAATGATGAGTTTACGGGAAATAAACTTGATACAACTAAGTGGAACTATCAGGAAGGTTTTCTGTTAGATGAAAATGATATTAACACTGCCGGATGGGGAAATCAGGAGTTAGAGTATTATACAAAAGATAATGTATCTGTTTCAGATGGCAATTTGAATATTATTATGAAAAAGCAGTCAAAGGAATTTTCACAGAAAAATGATTCCACAAAGAAGGCAACTGCAAAATATTCATCAGGAAAAATAACAACTCAAAATAAATTTTCCGTTAAATATGGAAGAGTGGATTTCAGGGCAAAAATGCCTACAGGAACAGGTGTATGGCCGGCAATATGGATGCTTCCAAATGACTCAAGATATGGCTCATGGCCTCTTTCAGGAGAAATAGATGTATTTGAGGGACGTGGAAGAACACCGGATATGGTTTTTGGTACTCTTCACTATGGCGCACAGTGGCCTAACAATATAAACACATCAGACGTATTTAATATGGTGCAGGATGGAAAGAAAAAAACAGGAATTGCAGACTGGCATGTATACAGCGTTGTGTGGGATGCAGAAATAATAAAGATATACTGTGACGGTAAGTGCTATTTTAAATGCACATACGGGGAATGGTATTCAGGCTCAGACAGAGGAAATGCCTATGCACCTTTTGACCAGAGATTTTATCTGATTTTAAATCTGGCTGCAGGAGGAACTTTTGACAGCGGTTACGTTCCTGATGATAGTTTTACATCAGGGCTTATGCAGGTAGATTATGTAAGGGTATATCAGAAAATATTAAGAGACACAGAAGATGAGAAACCGGACAAGAATAAGGGAGTTACTACTGATGGAGCCCATGACCACCTGTACGGTGATTACAAATTAGGAACAAAGACTCCTGAAAATCCTACAACAAAGCCGGCAGTGGAAAATCCTACAACAAAGCCGGCAGTGGAAAATCCTACAACAAAGAATGCAGTGGAAGTGCCTACTAATAATGGCAATAAAAAACCTAATTCGCTGAAGAAAGCATTGGCAAAGACTAAGATAACTAAGGCGGTTAAGAAGAAAAAAGCTGTTAAGTTAAGTCTTAAATTTAAGAAGGTTAAAGGGGCAAAGAAGTATAAAGTTCAGATTGCCTCTAATAAGAAATTTAAGAAAGTTTTGCTTAAAAAGACCGTGAAGAAAGTTACCGTGGTAATAAAGAGCAGAAAGCTTAAGGGAAAGAAAAAGCTTTATGTAAGGGTAATGGCAGTAGGAGCAAAAAAATGGTCAAAAGTTAAAAAAGTTAAAATAAAATAGAATAAATTAAAATTATAAAAACCGTAGTTCTATGTGCAAGTACATTAAGTGTATTTTTACAGGAAACTGCGGTTTTACTTATATTTAGTGCAAAGCCGGTTTTAATCATTACCTAATGGCTTCACCAAAATTCAAAAAATATTGTATCATAAAAAACAGGTTAAATTTGGTATTAACTTATGTAGCGTAGAATGAGAGGAGAAGATATGAGCAATTACATAGGAAGTAGCAAACAGAAATTAGGTAATAAATTAATTGGATTAATTGTTATTGTGGCGCTGATCTTTACTTCAATTAATTTAGAAGCAGTTGGAGTATACAATATTAAAGCTGACGGAAATGTAACAAATATTTTAATTTTTAATTGCGAAAAATATATTTGTATCTTACAATAGAAGGTGCAAATATATTTGGTAGTCGTATTTGACATACCGCAGGAGGAAATTATGGGAAAATCACAGAAGAAATGGAAACTTAAAAAGATTTCCGTATTTATGTCAGTGGTGGCACTAATGACACTTATATGTGCAACGGTAGTTGTGGCAGGGGACGATACAGATTACGTTCCGTCATTATATGCTACGGCTTGGGCACTTTTGCCACCGGTGGTAGCTATTGCATTGGCATTAATTACAAAAGAAGTGTATAGTTCACTTTTTATAGGAATTTTAGTAGGGGCAATTTTGTATGGAACAAATCCTGAAACGGTTGTTATGCATGCTTTTAAAGGTGGATTCGTAAGTGTGTTATCAGACGGTGACCATGTGGGAATTTTAATATTCCTTGTAATCCTTGGAACTATAGTTGCACTTATGAACAAAGCAGGTGGCTCGGCAGCTTTTGGTAAATGGGCAGGAGAGCATATTAAAACAAGAGTGGGAGCTCAGTTAGCAACAATTTTATTGGGAGTTTTGATTTTTATTGATGACTATTTTAACTGCCTTACAGTAGGAAGTGTTATGAGACCTGTTACGGATAAACATAATATTTCCCGTGCGAAGCTTGCGTACATAATTGATGCAACAGCTGCACCGGTGTGTATAATTGCACCAATTTCTTCATGGGCAGCAGCAGTTAGCGGATGCGTAGAGGGAGAAGATGGTCTTTCATTATTTGTAAAAGCAATTCCTTATAACTATTATGCAATTCTTACAATTGTTATGATGGTTTCAATGGTTTTACTTAAAGTTGAATTCGGACCAATGGCAAAGCATGAAAAAAATGCAAAAAATGGTGATTTATTTACAACAGGAAAGGAAATTGATTCATCAGAGGATTATGGTGCTGAGAAAAAAGGTAAGGTTAAAGACCTGTTAATTCCAATTATATGTCTTGTTGTATGTTGTGTTATTGGAATGATATATACAGGTGGATTCTTCAGTGGAGTAGGATTTATTGAGGCATTTTCCAACAGTAGTGCGTCAGTAGGTTTGTCATTGGGAAGTTTCTTTGGATTGGTAATTACCATATTGTTATACGTAATTAGAAGGGTGTTACCGTTTAAGGAATGTATGGATTGCCTTGTTGAGGGATTTAGGGCAATGGTACCTGCTATTTTGATACTTATTATGGCATGGACACTTAAGGCTATGACAGATTCCCTTGGAGCAAGTGACTTCGTGGCTAATTCCATGAAGTCAGTAGCAGGAGATTTCGTAAATTTCTTGCCGGCAATTATTTTCCTTGTTGCATGTTTCCTTGCTTTCGCAACAGGAACATCCTGGGGAACCTTTAGTATATTAATACCTATTGTTGTGGCTGTTTTCCAGAAGGACAATTATGAACTCATGATTTTAGCTATTTCAGCATGTATGGCAGGAGCTGTATGTGGTGACCACTGTTCACCAATTTCGGATACCACTATTATGGCATCAGCAGGGGCACAATGTGAACATGTAAATCATGTATCTACACAGCTTCCATATGCAATAGTTGCAGCAGCAGTATCTTTCCTATCCTTTATTTTGGCAGGTTTTATTCAGAATCCATGGATTGTACTTCCAATAGCAATAGCATTGATGGTAGGACTTATTGTGTTTATTAGGATTTTAAATAATTATCAGCAAAAAGCTGAATAGATGTAAAAGGGGCTGCAATTCGCAGCCCCTTTTATAGTTTGCGCGCCATGGGCGCGCTCTAACGGGTGAAAGTCCCGAACACGCCCAGATAGTGGGAAGTGTATAG
>NZ_CAKVZL010000110.1:0-5967 GCF_934835595.1 Eubacterium sp. AF15-50 | reverse complement strand
GTCCTGATTGTGGTAGTCATTATGTTAAGCCTTTTGGAACTGGAACTCAGAAAATAGAAGAAGAAATTAAAAGTATATTTGAAAACGTAAAAGTTTTAAGGATGGATAAAGATACTACATCTAAAAAAGGAAGCCATGACAGAATACTTTCAGCTTTTGCCAATCACGAAGCAGATATACTAGTGGGAACCCAGATGATTGTTAAGGGGCATGATTTCCCTAACGTAACCTTAGTGGGAGTTTTAGCAGCAGATATGTCTTTATATGCATCTGATTACAGGGCAGCAGAGAGAACCTTCCAGCTTTTATGTCAGGCGGCAGGAAGAGCCGGAAGAGGAGTAAGCTTAGGAGATGTGGTTATTCAGACATATTCCCCGGATAATTATAGTATAAAAGCTGCAAGTCATCAGGACTATGAGGAGTTTTATCAGGAGGAAATAGCCTACCGCAAGCTTATGTCATATCCTCCGGTGGCAAATATGATTTCCGTATTTTTACAGGGAAAAGACCAAAAGGAATTAAACATTGCCACGGAATATATTACTGAAATCATAAAGAAGAAAAGAGATGAACATTATAATAAGCTTATGATTATAGGCCCGGCAAAACCACCGGTTTCAAAGGTTAATGATGTTCATAGAAGAATAATATATTTAAAGGGAATAACAAGAAAAGAATTAATAGATTTAAAAGATAGTTTAGAAGATGTAATAAACTGTTCACAAAATTTCAAAAATGTTAATGTACAATTTGATTTTAAAGTATAAATTGACAATTTATTTAAGGAGAAGAAAATGGCAATACGAAATATAAGAGAATTAGGAGAACCATGTCTTAGAAAGGTATGCAAGCCGGTTAAGGAAATGAATTCCCGTACTAAGATATTAATTGAAGATATGTTTGATACCATGTATGAGGCAAATGGTGTAGGCTTAGCGGCACCACAGGTGGGAATTTTAAAGAGAATATTTGTTGTGGACTGTGGAGATGAGGAGGGAAACAGCATTCCATATGTTTTTATTAATCCTGAAATAATAGACAGAGATGGCATTCAGGCAGGATATGAAGGATGCTTGAGCGTTCCTGGAAAATCAGGAATGGTTACAAGAGCTAATAATGTAAAGGTAAAAGCCTTAGACGAAAACATGGAAGAATTTGAATTAGAGGCAGAAGGATTGTTAGCCAGATGCATACTTCATGAAAATGATCACTTAGATGGAGTTATGTATGTAGATAAGGTGGAAGGAAAATTATACGACAACGAAGAGTTGTACGAAAATAATGAAGAATAGTCAGGGGGTGAATACATGAAAGTAGTATTTATGGGAACACCGGATTTTTCCGTACCTGCATTAAAGGCTATAGCCGGTAAGCATGATGTAACGGCAGTTGTTACCCAGCAGGACAGACCAAAGGGAAGAGGTCACAAAATGCAGTTTACTCCTGTAAAGGAAACGGCAGTGGAGCTTAATATTCCGGTATATCAGCCACAAAAGGTAAAAGATAAGGAGTTTGTGGAAATTTTAAGAAATCTAAAGCCTGATGTAATTGTGGTAATTGCGTTTGGACAGATTTTGTCGAAAGAAATTCTCGATTTGCCAAAATACGGATGCGTTAATGTGCATGCATCGCTTTTACCTAAGTACCGTGGAGCTGCACCTATACAGTGGGCAGTTATTGATGGTGAAGAGTATTCAGGAGTTACCACAATGTATATGGCAGAAGGTCTTGATACAGGTGACATTATAGATACAAGTGTAGTTAAATTAAGAGATGACGAAACAGGAGGGAGCCTGTTTGATGCCTTGTCTCAAGAAGGGGCAAAGCTTATAATAGAAACTCTTGACAAGTTAGAACAAGGCACAGCAGAAAGAACTAAGCAGGATGATTCCTTATCCACCTATGCGGGAAAAATAACAAAAGAACTGGGAAATATTGATTTTTCAAAGCCTGCAGTGGAAATTGAACGTTTAATAAGAGGATTAAATCCATGGCCAAGTGCGTATACAACCCTTAATGGAAAAACTCTTAAAATCTGGAAGGCAAAGGTAGAGGAAGGTTCTACAGATAAAGCTCCGGGAGAAATAATGGAAGTTTCAAAAAGGGGCATTAAGGTGGCAACAGGAGAAAATTTTCTGATTTTACAGGAAATACAGCTGGAAGGAAAGAAGAGAATGGAAGTTTCTGCATTTTTAAACGGATATGAAATAAATGCACACCATTTGGGAGATTAATATACTAGGAGGTGTTTTTATGCTATATGGATTTTATTTTGACCCAACATATATTTTGATTATTATAGGTATGGTGATTTGCATGGCAGCTTCAGCACATGTAAACTCAACCTTTAAAAAGTATTCAAGATACAGAAGTAATTCAGGACTTACGGGGGCACAGGCAGCAGCTAAAATATTGGAATCTCAGGGAATATATGATGTACAGATAAGACATGTTTCAGGGGATTTAACAGATAACTATAATCCTTCAAATAAGGTACTTAGTCTGTCAGATGCTACTTATAACAGCACCAGTGTGGCAGCCATAGGTGTTGCAGCTCATGAATGTGGTCATGCAATGCAGCATCAGAAGGGATATACACCTATTGCAGTGAGAAATGCATTGGTTCCTTTTGCGAACTGGGGAGCAAGATTGTCCTGGGTACTTATAATTGCAGGATTAATATTCTTTGGACAGGGAACAGGACAGACAATAATAAATATCGGTATTTTTGCCTTTTCATTGGCAGTAATATTTCAGATAGTAACTCTTCCTGTAGAGTTTAATGCATCAGGAAGAGCCATAAAAGTATTAGAAAGTACAGGCATATTTGGAAGTCAGGAGCTTAAATATACAAGGAAAGTATTAGGTGCGGCAGCCCTTACTTATGTGGCAGCGGCAGCATCATCAATTTTACAGCTCTTAAGACTTATAATACTGTTTGGAGGAAGAAGAGATGACTAAAAATGTCTCATGTAATGTTAATTCAAGAAATGTGGTATTAACAATGCTTGAAAAAACTGAAAATGGTGAAAAAAGTCATATAGTGCTTAAAAATACACTAGACGGGTATCAGGATATTGATAAACAGACAAGAGCATTTATTACCAGATTATTTCAGGGAACATTAGAGAGACAAATTGAACTTGATTATATTATAAACATTTATTCAAAAACACCTGTTAAAAAAATGAAGCCAGTTATAAGAAACATACTTAGACTTTCTGTTTATCAGTTAAAGTATATGAAATCAGTTCCGGTTTCGGCAGTGTGTAATGAAGCGGTAAAGTTAGCGGCAAAAAGAAAATTCTCGGGACTTAAGGGCTTTGTAAACGGAGTTCTTAGAAATATTGCAAGAAATATAGAGGATATTAAATATCCTGTTAATGAGGAAAAAAAACTTTCAGTGAATTATTCCATGCCGGAATGGATAATTAAATTATGGACACAGGAATATGGCATTAATAAAACAAAGGAAATGCTTACCTCCATATATTCTGACAGAAGAACCACAGTAAGGGTAAACACCGGCAGGGCTACAGTGGAAGAAGTAATAAGCATCTTAGAAAACAGTGGTGTTAAGGTGGAAAAAAGCCCGCTATATGACAAGGCATTATTAATTTGGGATTACGATAATTTAAACAGCTTAGAGGCTTTTTTAAAGGGAATGATTACAGTTCAGGATTTAAGCTCCATGATGGCGGGACTTAGTGCCAATCCTAAAAAAGGTGATTACATTATAGATGTATGCGCAGCTCCCGGTGGAAAAACCATGCATATGGCTGATATTATGGGGCAGACAGGAATGGTTGACTCAAGGGATTTAACACCATATAAAATCAGCCTGATAAATGAAAATATATCACGGATGGGTTATAAAAATATTAAAACAACCGTGATGGATGCAACAGTCTTAGATGAAAAATCCATAGAAGCTGCTGATGTGGTAATGGCGGATTTGCCCTGCTCAGGTCTTGGAGTTATGGGAAAGAAAAATGACATAAAATATAATGTGTCATTAGCACAAATAAAGGAACTTGTTAAATTACAGAGACAGATTTTGCAGGTGTCATGTAAATATTTAAAAAAAGGCGGGACACTGGTTTTTTCGACCTGTACCGTTAATAAATATGAAAATGATGAAAATGTAAGGTGGATAACGGAAAATCTCCCCCTTACCCCGGTTTCTCTTGCAGGCATTTTACCAAAGCAACTGGGCGGAGATAAGGGTTATGTACAAATTTATCCGGGAGAATATGGTATGGATGGTTTTTTCGTATCAGCATTTAAGAAAATATGAGTGAATTAAAAGATATTAAGTCATATAATTTAAAAGAATTAAAAGAAGAATTAACGAAAATGGGTGAAAAGCCCTTTCGGGCAGGTCAGATATACAGATGGCTTCACGTGGAAACCGTAAGAAGCTTTGATGAAATGACTAATATTTCCAAAAGCTTAAGGGAGAAGTTAAGCAGGGAATATGAAATAAGAAATGTAAATCAGATACAGGTTTTAGTTTCAAAAATTGACGGCACAAGAAAATACATATCAGAAATAAAAGGCGGTTCTGTTATTGAAAGTGTTCTGATGCGTTATCATCACGGCAATTCAGTATGTATATCTACCCAGTCAGGATGCCGTATGGGATGTAAGTTTTGTGCTTCAACCCTTAAGGGATTAGACAGAAACCTGACTCCGTCAGAGATGCTTGATGAAATTTATTCCATTGAAAGAGACATAAATGAAAAGGTATCTAACATTGTTTTAATGGGCAGTGGTGAGCCTTTGGATAATTTTGATAATGTAACAAAATTTATTGAAATGATTACAGACGAAAACGGAAAGAATTTAAGTCAGAGAAACATAACTCTTTCAACTTGTGGAATAGTGCCTAACATAAAACGTTTGGCAGATATGCATCCGCAGATTACATTGGCACTTTCCCTTCATGCATCAGATGATGAAACAAGAAAGAAGTTAATGCCTATAGCATACAAATATTCAATAAATGAAATTTTAGATGCCTGCGTTTATTATTTTAACAAAACTAAAAGAAGAATTACTTTTGAGTATAGTTTAGTTGCAGGAGTAAATGACAATACGGAGGAAGCCCTTAAACTGGTAGGTCTTGTTAAGGGAATAAACTGCCACGTTAATCTTATTCCTGTAAATCCCATTAAAGAAAGGAAAATGACCCAACCGGATAAAGCTGCGGTACAACATTTTAAATCAATACTTGAAAAAAATAAGATAAATGTTACTATAAGAAGAGAAATGGGCAGAGACATTAACGGAGCGTGCGGACAGCTTAGAAATGAGGTTATGTCCGGAAAAATATTAAAGGATTAGAAGGGAGGAAAATCATTGGCAGATATTAAAATTAATGCATTTGGAAAAACTGATGTAGGTTTAATGAGAACTATTAATCAGGATAGTATTTTTGTATCTACACAACCAATAGGAAAGCTCCCTAACCTTTTTATTGTTGCAGATGGTATGGGGGGGCATAAGGCAGGAGACGTGGCTTCAAGGGAAGCCATTGAAAGATTTGTAAAATATGCCTGCACTACCCATATGTCAGATCCTGCCAACATATTAGATGCGGGAATTATTTCAGTAAATAAAGATATATTTGATATGGCAAATTCCAACAGAGATTACAGTGGTATGGGAACCACCTTTGTTGCAGCCTCATTAGTTGAGAATCATGTTTATATTGCAAATGTTGGAGACAGCAGGCTCTATTTGATAGGAAGAGACATAAGGCAGATTACAAGAGACCATTCACTGGTGGAAGATATGGTTAGAATGGGTGTTTTAGAAAGAGAAGAAGCAAGAACTCATTACAAGAAAAATGTTATTACCAAAGCTATAGGAGTGGCAGATGACAAAACATCCACTCCGGACATTTTTGAAATAGAAGTGGAAAATGGTGACAAGTTGCTTTTATGTTCAGACGGACTTACAAAT
>NZ_CAKVZL010000109.1:0-6114 GCF_934835595.1 Eubacterium sp. AF15-50 | reverse complement strand
CCATTGTAAATTGCAGGGTTATGACTTGCAGTAACCATCATTCCGTAAGGCAATTCATGCTTTTCTACATAAAACATAAGAAGAGGTGTTGGTGCTGATTTATTTACAAGTAAAGTTTCAATACCTTCAGCTGCAAATACCTGTCCCATCCACTGCATTGCTTCCTTTGACAAAAACCTTTTGTCATAACCAATTATAATTCCTTTACCTGTCTTATTTTCAGCCTTCATTTTGTTGCACATAGCCTTTGCTAATAACTGAATGTTAGATTTGATAAATTCATCACCAATAACTGCTCTCCATCCACCGGTTCCAAACTTAATCATAGTTTCCTTCCTTTCTTATAACTTTTATCCTAAAACCACTTCTATTTCATTTACGGTTCCTTCCGGTAATACCTTTATTTCAGGAACAATTTCACCATTTACCTTTATTTCCTTAACTCCTTTCATAACAGCATCAGGATTAAGTACTGTGATATTATAAGTAGCTCCTCTCCATTTTCTTACTGCAGAAAATTGCTTCCAGTCTGCCGGTATACATGGATTGATTTCCAGTTTGTCAAAATCAGGTCTGATACCCAGCATATATCTTGTTGCCGAGAAATACGACCATCCGCCGGAACCCGTCATAAACGGATGTCTTGCACGGCCAAAGGCTGTGTGATCCTTCCCCATAATAAACTGACAGTAGGAATAAGGCTCTGATTCCCTGATTTCAATCATATCATTCTGGTTATACGGACAAAGTGAATTGTAGTATTCCATTGCACGGTCACCACGTCCGAGGACACATTCAGCAGCCCATGCCCATGGATTTGGATGAGAGAATATAGAACCATTCTCCTTTACTCCCGGATATACTCGTGTAACAAATCCAATGTCATCATCCGGAACTGTATATGATGGTGCGTTAAGCATAATTCCGTATTTTGTTGCAAGGTACTTGTGAACACTGTCCATTGCCTTTATGCCCCGTTCATAATCAGAAGCTCCTGATAAAACTGCCCAGGCATTACTTTCCAAATGAACCTTTCCTTCCACATCATTCTTTGTTCCGATTTTCTTAAGATTCTTTGTTATTCCTCTTATATACCAGTCTCCGTCCCAAAGCTGTGTTTCGCATACTTTTTTAACCTTACATGCCATGGCTGTATACTTTTCTACGTCATCATCTCTTCCTAAATATCCTGCCAACTCTAAAAAGCTGTTAATTGCCCAATAATGAAGGAATGAAACCATTGCACTTTCTCCACCGCCTAAATTAAGACAGTCATTCCAGTCAGCCCTAAGCCCCTTACACACACCGGTCTTTCCTACTTCTCTGTCAGAAAAATCAAGTATACTCTTCATATGGTCATATACACGGTCTCTTCCTTTATCTGCATAATCAACTTCCCTGTCAGCAAAGGCTAAATCTCCTGTTTCCTTTATATATTCAACTATAGATGGTATCAACCATAATGCATCATCTGAACATGCATCTTCTATACCGTGAATAATGTCTTTTTTATTAATTCCCGAAATAACCGTTGGTGATTTGAAAGGCTTTTTCTTTTCCTCTTTCTTTTCAAACCATTCCGGGGAGAATAAATGTAATCCATAGCCCTCTGATACCAGTCCGTTTAGAAGCTGTAGAATTCTTTCTTTACATTTTTCCGGATTTGAATGAGGAATAGTCATGGAATCCTGTGCCGTATCCCTGTATCCTAATCCTGTTCTTCCGCCTAACTCAATAAAGGAAGCAAATCTTGAAAACATAATGTTAACTTCAGACTGATATAAATTCCAGATATTAATCATGGTATTCATGCCTTCGTTTGGTGTATTAATCTGAAGACGGGACATTTTATCTGCCCAATATTCTTCTAACTGCTTATATGAATTATCCACATTTTCAAAGTTAGAATATTTTTCCCTTATTTCTTTTCCTTTTTCTCTATTACCTTCTCCCAGCATAAATACTAAACGTATTTCTTCGCCCGGCTCAAGAATGATATTTTTTTGTAAAGAACCACAATGGTTGTTTCCCTTTTCAAAAGAGCCACTGCATTTTCCATTAACAACTGCTATAGGATTGTCTTCTGTATGATACAAACCGATGAATTTATCCCTTAAACAATCAAATCCATCCGGCTCAAAATTTGATGTGAAATACTGATACCCAAACTCTTCATAGAACAAATCATGCTCTATAACTTCATCCTCGTAGGATGAACCTGCGCAATACAAACTCATTTGGAAATTCTGATTATCAATCATAATATGATGGAATGAAAATTCACAGTATGAAAAAATGCTTAGGTTTCTTGGCTTATCATCAGTATTTTTTATTACAACATCCCATAATTCTACATCATCATCCATGGGAACCGTCATTCTCTGACTTGCTTTTATTTTGTCGTAAAGACACTCATATATGGTATAAGAAAGTCCGTGACGGCATTTGTACTGTGCCTTATCAAGAGGCTTCCCTACCGGCTGCCATGAAATACTAAAATAGTCTCCATTGTCATTATCCCTTATATATACATAATGTCCCGGTCTGTCCATTGGAACTGCATTTCCCCTAAATCTTGTAACCCTGTGATATTCCGGCGATTTGTAAAACATATATCCGCCCGCCGTATGATTTATAACGACACATGTATCTTTTACTCCGAGATAATTAGTCCATGATGCAGGTAATGCTACATTATCTATAACATACTCTTTTTTCTCATTGTCAAAATGTCCGTATCTCATATACTCCTCCATTTTTCTTGTAAGATTTCCTTTTCACTGTTCATTATAAACATGAATAGAAATAAAAAGAATGACTGGGGTTGTTTATTACTTTTCTAAATTTGGCGAATTAATGCCTTTTTACATATAAAATTTTTAAGATGTAATTGAAAACTTTGCAAAATAAAAAGAGACACCATTATTGAGGTGTCCCTTTTGTAATTTAAACTACATATACATTTTGTTAAAGTTTGTTAATCTTAAATGCTTCCCATGCTCCTGCAACAGTATCACTTATAGCATATAACTTTCCACCATCATTTAGATTAGCCTGAACATACTTACCGTTAGCTATGGAATATAATGCATATTCACCATCGGATATTTTTTCAATAATGAACTTTTCCCATGTTCCTATGCTATCACTTCTTGGTAATAGCTGACATTTCTCATCAATTACAGCACACACATATTTTCCATTAGAAACTGATCTTAAGGATACTGTTCCATCGTCATTTGTAACTATTTGGAATGATTCCCATGCTCCACCACATGATGAACGGTTAGCTACAATAGTATCACTACCTCCGTTTTCAGCACAAACAACTTTTCCATTGGCAATTGATGTAATATATGTATCTGCGTTATTAAAATTAACTCTGTCAACTTTTTCAATAATTATAGATGATGTTTTGTCGTTAAAGTCTCCCAGTCCTGATGCATCCTGTAAAAGCGTTTTAGCCCCTCCTGAAAATCCTGCATCATTATATAATATTACTCTATATCCGTCAGGAACTTTAACTGATGAAATCTGGTCGTTTTTAATTCCCGCTGCAATCATGGCACTATAATCATATTTTCCTTCGCCTAATGAAACTGACCATCCACCATAATCTGAATGCTCACAGAAAGTTGCCTTTGCATTAGATGACGCATTGGAAGTTGAATCTCCTACCTTTTCAATTACAAATGCCTCCCATGCTCCTGCTATTGAGTCACTTCCTGCAATTAATTTTCCACCATTATCTAAGTCTGACTTAACGTATTTGCCATTTTCAGCACTTCTAATTCCATATTCTCCATCTTTAATTTTGTATATTCGGAATTTTTCCCATGTACTTGGGCTGTCACTCCTTGAAGTGAGCTGGTTTTCTTCATCTAAAACAGCACATACATATTTGTTATTTGCTTCAGCTTTAATATTAACTGTTCCATCACCATTATTCTCAATAAAGAATGTTCCCCATGCTCCGCTGTAACTGTCTCTGTTAGCCATAAGTGGGTCGCTTCCACCATTTTCCGCAACAACATACTTTTCATTTGCTATTGATTTGATACTGTATTTGCCATTTGAAAGGTTGGCAGTAGAATATGATGACATATTAGAGCTTCCAATTTTTTCTATTTTTATAGACGAAGTCTTGTCATTTAAATCATCACCTACATATGATGCATCTGAGGTAAATTCCTTTTTGTCACCTTTAAAATCTGCATCATTATATATTGTTACCTTATATCCCGACGATACTCTAATAGATGAAATTGCATCATTCTTAATTCCGGCTGATATTATGTCACTATAATTATGTGAGCCTTCACCTAATGATACAGACCAGCCTCCATAATTTGAATGTTCATAAAATGTTGCAACACCTGATGTGCTACTGTCTGATGAATTATTATCTGATGAACTGCTTCCCCCTGTAGATGAAACCTTACCCGGTAAATATTCCTTCACAACATTATATATCATATTGTTTTTCCATGCTGATGAAGTTCCTACAGCTGACCATTTATTTTTAATGGTATCCGCTGAATCATTATATATGTCAACTGATTGCGGACTATGATTATAAATACCCCATGAACTGTTTCCGGTAACCTTGTAAGACCATGTTGTCCAATGCCATCCCTGGCTGTTAAATATAGACATAGCAGTCTTCCAACCCTGTTCCTGTTCAAAACACGTAAATTCTCCTACAAAAGTTGGTACACCATAATTGTGACTTGAAATATCAGAAACTTTTCCTGAAAAATACGATTGCTGGGCGGAACTGCTGTTTTGTGCATTCCATGGATAATAATGGTATTCATATGCAACATTTGTCCATCCGTACTGTGATGGTCTCGGAAGATTATCTGCATCCCAACATGATTCCATTATAATAATATGATCTGAATCTTTTGAACGTATTGCGTTATATATCTCATTGTAAAAGTCCCACTGAAGACTATATGTTGCAGCCGCTTTGATTCCCGGTTCATTTAAAATATCATAAGCTGCTACAGCAGGATTTCCCTTAAAATGTTCAGCTATGCTTTTCCACAAATTCAATGTTTTATTTTTATTGCTTTGATTGTAATATAACTGCGTACCATCATTTACCTCACCGGAATGATCCATACCATTTTGCGAACCAAATGCTCCGTGCATATCCAGTATTACATACATTCCTCTTGAACTACAGTTACTTACAAACCAATCCAATCTATCAAAGGCATTAGACTTTAAATTACCATTATCATCACATAAATTCATATATGTAAAAGGTAGTCTGATAACACTCATACCCATTTCAGCACAATTATCAAAATCCTGTGTTGTCCAGTAATTGTCTTCATATGTTGCTACCAGTTCATCTCTCTTTGAAGAACCAAATCTGTTAGCTAAAGTGTCCATCATTGTTCTTTGATCTGATGCATTAGTGGGATTCATCCAGTTTTCCTGAACAAGCCATCCACCTGCGTTGGTTCCACGCAAATATACAACATCGCCACTTCCCTTTGATTTTCTTATTTGCGTTCCGTTTACCTTTAAAAAATCATTTGATTCAAGGGCTGATGCTGCCTTCACCTGTGTAATGTTTGCAATATTTCCCGTAGCTACCAGTCCTAGTGTCATTGTCAAAGCAAGAGCTGCACTGACAAATTTTCTTCCCATTCTTTTTAAACGTCTCATAAATTACTCCTTGTAAAATCTGTTACGTTAATTTTACAACTAAGGATTATCCCTAACAATGATTCATATTTTAGATGAAACGATTTTATTTTATGAGTACACTAAAAAATACATACCTAAATTTTAGATTGCATCGAATTAATTTTATTGAAGTCTATACTTTATAAAATAAAATTCTGTAGACTTCTCGTAGACTTTTACGCGGTATTGACTTGTAGGCACAAAAAAGAGACTCCTGTCAAAATCTACAAGAGTCTCTAAATTCCTTATAAAATCAAAGTTTTAATTAAAATTTGCCTTCATCAGCAGCCTGCTGTACGGAAACAGCAACAGCAACTGTAGCACCAACCATTGGGTTGTTACCCATTCCGATAAGTCCCATCATTTCAACGTGAGCCGGAACTGATGAAGAACCTGCGAACTGAGCATCTG
>NZ_CAKVZL010000108.1:0-6381 GCF_934835595.1 Eubacterium sp. AF15-50 | reverse complement strand
AAGTCAGGCTATGGTAAATGAATCAGTGGCTTTTAATAATAAAGACGCACAAAAGGTGGCAGCGGGAAAATCAACTACTGAAACAGTGACAGAAGATAATGCACAGACTCAGGAGGAAACTACGGAAGCACAAACTGAGGCAGCAACTACAGAAGTGGCCACGGAACCGGTGCCAGCTACACAGGTTAAGGTTATTGCTGATACTCTTAACGTACGTGATCAGGCCAATGAAGACGCAGAGGTTTTGGGAATGGTAGATCAGGACGAAGTCTTTGAGGTAATATCACAGCAGGGAGATTGGGTGGAAATTAACTATAATGGAAATAATGGATTTGTAAAATCTGAATATGTTGAAAATGTAAATAATGTACAGTAATTAATAAAAGAAATCCACGCATATATGGGTTTCTTTTTTGTCTAAATAATAGAGGCTATGCAGAAGCCAATGGCGGTTATAAAAACGTACACCTGTAAAAATTCCTGACATTTCGGGAATTACTAGTTAAAATGTAAAGTATATGTTATAATGTTCTTTACTATCTTAGAGGGAAACGGATGAAGGAAAGTCCCTTCAAAAATGTTTCCTGTGAAATGCCTTTGACTACAGGAGATACACATTATATAAGGAGGTTAGAGCTATGAATTATATAGGATGGCTTATTTTATTTGTAGTATTTGCAGTGCTTGAGCTTATATCATTAGGTCTTACATGCATATGGTTCGCAGTGGGAGCATTGGCAGGTTGTATTACGGCGCTTATTACGGATAATTGGATTATTCAGTCAATAGTGTTTATAATAGTAACGGTAGTGGTTTTGATTTTCTTAAGACCTATAGCTGTTAAGTATATAAATAATAAGGCTGAAAAAACTAATGTAGATTCACTTATTGGGAAGAAAGCCAAGGTCCTTGAGGATATTGATAACTTAAATGCAAAGGGACAGGTATCCATTGACGGTATGGAATGGACTGCAAGAAGTGAAGACGGAAGTGAAATCAAAAAGGATGCTTTAGTGGAGGTTGTTGCCATAGAAGGGGTAAAGGCTATTGTAAAGCAGGCATAATGTTGGTTGGCAGTTGGAGAGAACCACTGTTTTATCATAAATAATAATTTTTAGGAGGATTAAGTATGATTCCATTTTTAATCGTAATAGTATTGGCAATTTTATTAGTGTCTACATGTGTAAAAATCGTGCCGCAGGCACATGCATGTGTTATTGAAAGATTAGGTGTTTATAAGCAGACATGGTCTGTGGGTATTCACTTTAAAGTGCCATTTCTTGATAGAATTTCAAGAAGAGTTAATTTAAAAGAGCAGGTAGCTGATTTTGAACCTCAGCCTGTTATCACAAGAGATAATGTAACAATGCAGATTGATACAATTATTTTCTACCAGATTACAGACCCTAAGCTTTATGCATACGGTGTTGAAAATCCTATTGTTGCCATTAAAAACCTTACAGCAACAACTCTTAGAAATATTGTTGGTGATTTAGAGCTTGATGAAACACTTACTTCAAGAGAAACAATAAATGCAAGAATGAGAACAGAGCTTGATGTTGCAACTGACCCATGGGGAATTAAGGTTAACAGAGTTGAACTTAAGAATATTATTCCGCCAAGAGATATTCAGGAAGCAATGGAAAAGCAGATGAGAGCTGAACGTGAAAAACGTGAACAGATTCTTAGAGCAGAAGGTGAAAAGAAATCAGCAGTTCTTATTGCAGAAGGTAAGAAAGAAGCAGCCATTCTTAATGCAGAAGCTGATAAGCAGTCAGCTATCTTAAAGGCAGAAGCTGATAAGCAGAAGAAAATTCTTGAGGCAGACGGTGAGGCTGAAGCTATTCTTAAGGTTCAGCAGGCAACAGCTGATGGTATCAGAGCTATTAAAGAAGCAGGTGCTGATGATAAGGTTATAACACTTAAGAGCCTTGAAGCATTTGCCGCAGCAGCTGACGGTCAGGCAACAAAGATTATTATTCCATCTGAAATTCAGGGAATTGCCGGTTCAGTGAAAGCGTTAGCAGAAGTTATTAAAGATTAAAGGTACTTGGAAATGTTTAATGAAAAGATGGTCTTGTGTGGCGCTAGTGCATATGAGAAGAAATATTATTTAAATGAACAGTTTTCTAATCTCCCGGAACAGATTAAGCAGGAATTACAAATAATGTGTGTGTTGTTCACGGAAGACGTAGGAGGAATTTTTTTACTGGAGTTTCAGGAGGACGGAAGTCTCAGACTGATTACGGAAGCAGACGAAGGAGACATATTATATGATGATATCGGAAGCGGACTGAAAATCAGACAGATACAGCTGGAAAAGGCTGAATTGCTGGAATCTTTGGAAATGTATTATAAAGTATTTGTTTTAGGAGAAGATGCGTAATGCTGTTGACAGTTGATGTAGGAAATACAAATATTACACTGGGATTGTTTGAGGGAAAAGACATACATTCTACTTTCAGAATTACCACTCAGGCGGTTAGAACATCAGATGAATTTGGTTCATTGATTGCTGAAATGATAGTTAGAAAGGGAATTAATATTAAAAGCATAAAAGATGTTATTATTTCATCTGTTGTGCCTAAGGTTATGTATTCCCTTAACAGTGGAATTATTAAATATTTTGGAATTGAGCCTATAATCGTAGGTATCGGTACTAAAACAGGTATAAAAATTAATAGAACCGACCCTAGGGAGGTAGGCTCTGACAGAATAGTTGACGCAGTGGCAGCTTATGAACTTTACGGCGGACCATGTATCGTGGTGGATTTCGGAACAGCTACTACATATGATTTGATTTTAGGGGACGGAACTTTTGAAGCGGGGGTTACATCTCCGGGAATAAAGATTTGTGCCAAGGCACTTTGGGATTGTACTGCAAAACTTCCTGAGGTGGAAATCAAAAAGCCGTCATCTATTTTAGGAAAGGATACCATTTCAAGCATGCAGGCAGGTATTGTATACGGATACATCGGACAGACGGAGTATATTATTGATAAGATAAAGGAAGAAAGCGGTCTTGACAATCTTAAGGTAATTGCTACAGGGGGAATGGGACGTATAATTTATAAAAATACGGACAGAATTGATGTATATGATAACGAACTGACACTTCAGGGAATGCGAATAATTTACGAAAAGAACAGAAAATAATATGAAAATAGGTAATGTTGAAATTGAAAATAGTTTGGCATTAGGACCAATGGCAGGTGTAACAGACCTGCCATTTCGTCTGCTTTGCAAGGAACAGGGATGCGGCATATTGTATTCGGAAATGGTAAGTGCCAAGGCTATATTATACAAAAATAAAAATACAGATGTACTTCTTAACATTGACAAAAGAGAACATCCTGTGGGAATCCAGCTGTTTGGCTCCGACCCGGATATAATGGCTGAAATAGGTAGCCGTGTGGCGGAAGGGAACTGTGATTTTATTGATATAAATATGGGATGCCCGGTGCCTAAAATTGTAAATAACCATGAGGGCTCATACCTTTTGACACAGCCTAAATTGGTTGAGGAAATCCTTACAAAAATGGTTAAAGCCATTAACAAACCGGTAACTGTTAAAACAAGGAAAGGTTTTAAGGATGGGGAATCTCAGGCGGTAGAAATTGCAAAGATTGCTGAAAGCTGTGGAGTGGCAGCTGTAGCTGTTCACGGGAGAACAAGGGAGCAGTATTACGGCGGAAAGGCTGACTGGGATATTATTAAGGCAGTGAAAGAGGCGGTGAAAATCCCGGTTATAGGAAATGGTGATATTTTTTCACCACAAGATGCCAAGGCAATGAAGGAATATACCGGATGTGACGGACTTATGGTAGGAAGAGCTGCCAGAGGAAATCCGTGGATTTTTAAGGAAATTAATGAATACCTTAAAACAGGAATAGTGCCTGAGAAGCCTTCGGCAGAAGAGGTGAAAAACATGATTTTAAAACATGCATCTATGCTTATTGAGTACAAAGGCGAATATACCGCAGTGCGGGAAATGAGGAAACATATTGCCTGGTACACACAGGGTCTGCCACATTCAGCAGAGCTTAGACGCAGATGTAATGAAATAGTAAGCTGGGAGTCTCTAAAAGAGGTTATAGAATCCAGGTTATAACAAGGGGAAAAATTGGCAAAATCCCCAGTAAAATAGGGCGTTAAGGTTGACAATAAACAGTCACCTTGCTATTATAAAGTGTAAAAGTTTTGAACCAGTAGCCGATTGGAGGAATAGAAAATGGCAGAAGCAAAGAAAAATATTCTTACTTATGAAGGATTACAGAAATTAGAGGCAGAATTAGAAGATTTAAAAGTAAATAAACGTAAAGAAGTTGCAGCAAAGATTAAGGAAGCAAGAGAGCAGGGAGACTTATCAGAAAATGCTGAATATGATGCTGCAAAGGATGAGCAGAGAGATATTGAAGCAAGAATTGAAGAAATAGAGAAGATTCTTAAAAACGTTGAAGTTGTTGGTGCAGATGACATTGATGATAAGAAGATTAACGTTGGTTGTCATATTAAGATTTATGATTTTGAATATGATGAGGAATTGGAATTCAGCATTGTTGGTTCAACACAGACTAACAGCTTAAAGGGACTTATTTCAAATGAATCACCTCTTGGAAGAGCACTTATTGGAAAAGAAGTTGGTGAGGAAGTTGAAGTTGAAATGGGTGATACTGTTTCAAAATATAAAGTTCTTGAAATTAAGACAGAGAGATAAAAATTTGTATATTAGGAGTTAAAAATGGCAGAGCAGAATAAGAATAATAACCAGCAGGTGGATGTAAATCAGCTTTTAAAGGTACGTCGCGAGAAACTTGCTGATTTGCAGGCACAGGGAAAGGATCCTTTCCAGATTACAAAGTATGATGTTACAAATCATACAACAGAAATTAAGGATAATTTTGAACAGTTTGAATGTCAGCATGACGAGGAAGGAAAGCTCATTAAAGATGATGCTAAACTTGTTTCTATTGCAGGACGTATTATGCTTAAACGTGTTATGGGTAAGGCATCATTCTGTAATGTCCAGGATAAAACAGGAAATATTCAGGTTTATGTAGCCAGAAATGAATTAGGAGATGAACCTTTTGACGAATATAAAGCCTTTAAGAAGATGGATATCGGTGACATCGTTGGCGTAAAGGGATACGCATTTACTACTAAGACAGGTGAAAAGAGTATCCACGCAACAGAAGTTATACTTTTATCAAAGAGTCTTCAGATTCTTCCGGAAAAGCATCATGGTCTTACAAACACAGACTTAAGATATCGTCAGAGATATCTTGACCTTATTATGAATCCGGAAGTAAAGGATACATTTATTAAGAGATCAAAGATTATAAGTGAAATCAGAAAGTTCTTAGACGGACAGGGATTTATGGAAGTTGAAACACCTATGCTTGTTCACAATGCAGGTGGTGCGGCTGCCCGTCCTTTTGAGACACATTTTAATGCTTTAGATGAAGATGTTAAGCTTCGTATTTCATTGGAGCTTTACTTAAAGAGACTTATTGTAGGCGGACTTGAGAAGGTTTATGAAATTGGAAGAGTATTTCGTAATGAAGGTGTTGATACAAGACACAATCCGGAATTTACTCTTATGGAATTATATCAGGCATATACAGATTACCACGGTATGATGGATTTAACAGAAAATCTTTACAGACATCTGGCTGAAACGGTTTGTGGCAGCGCAAAGATTTCATACAATGGTATTGAGATGGATTTAAGTCAGCCGTTTGAGAGACTTACCATGGTAGATGCTGTTAAGAAGTATGCAGGTGTTGACTGGAATGAAGTTGAAACATTAGAACAGGCAAGAGAGCTTGCTAAAGAGCATCATGTGGAATTTGAGGAACGTCACAAGAAGGGTGACATCCTAAACTTATTCTTTGAGGAATATGTAGAGGAACATTTGATTCAGCCTACATTTATTATGGATCACCCAATTGAGATTTCTCCACTTACAAAGAAGAAACCAGAAAATCCTGATTATGTAGAACGTTTTGAGTTCTTTATGAACGGATGGGAATTGGCTAATGCTTATTCAGAGCTTAACGATCCAATTGACCAGAGAGAAAGATTCGCAGCACAGGAAGAGGCTTTTGCAGCAGGTGATGATGAGGCAGAACATACAGATGAGGACTTCTTAAATGCCCTTGAAATTGGTATGCCACCTACAGGCGGTATCGGCTTTGGTATCGACAGAATGGTAATGTTACTTACAGACTCTGCAGCAATTAGGGACGTGCTGTTGTTCCCGACAATGAAGTCCTTAGATGGTGTAAATAAGAAAAATGATGTAAATAATACAGCTTCTGAAGCACCTGAAAAAAATGTAAAAACTGAGTCTGAAAAGATTGATTTTTCTAAGGTAAAGGT
>NZ_CAKVZL010000107.1:0-6441 GCF_934835595.1 Eubacterium sp. AF15-50 | reverse complement strand
TTGATGACGTGTTTACTCTAGCACACGAAATGGGGCATGCTCTTCATTCATATTATTCCGATACAACACAACCATATATTAATGCAGGATACCGTATTTTTGTGGCAGAGGTGGCATCTACATGTAATGAGTCACTTTTAATACATCATTTGCTGAAAAACACTGATGACAGGGATACGAAAGCTTATCTTATTAATCATTTTCTTGAGCAATTTAAGGGAACGCTGTATCGTCAGACAATGTTTGCTGAGTTTGAAAAAATAACTCATCATATGGTAGAGCAGGGAGAAACTTTAACAAGTGACCTTCTTTGTGAAACATATTTGAATTTAAATAAAGAATATTTTGGAGAAGAAATGGTATCGGACGATGAAATCGCTTTGGAATGGGCGAGAATACCACATTTCTATAATCCGTTTTATGTTTATCAATATGCAACGGGAATTTCAGCGGCAATAGCCCTTTCTAAGAAAATAATGAATGAAGGGGAAAGTGCTGTTAAGGATTATATGAAGTTTTTAACAGGAGGCGGTTCAAAGGATCCTATTGACCTTCTTAAAATGGCAGGAGTGAATATGGCTGAAAAAGAGCCGGTACAGCAGGCACTTAACCTGTTTGGTGATTTATTAGACCAAATGGAAGAAATAGTAAAATAAAATCTTTTTATTGGAAGCCTGCCGGAATTTAGTATATGATATTACACAGGTGCAATGTTAATGGCATTGTAATGAGGGACAATGCAGTTGATAAAAAAATATGGAGCATAAGATGAAATTTAATGAAAATTATAAGGGCTATATATTTGATTTAGATGGGACCATTCTTGATAGTTCATGGGTATGGGATATGGTTGACATAAAATTCCTGGGAGATAGAGGCTATGATGTCCCTGAGGATTATGTGGAATCAATTTCTCCGTTAGGGGCTTACAAGGCGGCAGTTTATACCATTGACCGGTTTAATCTTCATGGGGAAAAACCGGAAGAGCTGGTAAGGGAATGGTTTGACATGGCAAAGGAAGAATACGCAAAAAAAGTAGTATGTAAGCCTGGAGCAAAGGAATATATCACACACCTTTTTAAAGGGGGAAAGAAGCTGGCTGTTGCTACGTCTTCAGATCGGGAGTTATTTATGCCTACTTTGGAAAGAGAAGGAATACTTAACTGTTTTTCTGAAATTGTAACAGTGGATGAGGTAAAACGTGGCAAAGGTTTTCCTGACATATATGAGGAAGCCGCCAGACGTATTCACCATGAAAAGAAGGATTGCGTTGTATTTGAGGATATTCTCACAGGAGTTATGGGGGCAAAAGCAGGGGGATTTACGGTGGTTGCCGTTGAAGATGAAAAATCTGAATGTAATAAAATGAAGATAAGGGAAATTGCAGATTATTATATTGAAAAATATCCCTTTGTGTAAATATAAAGCCCCGTTGCAAATATCATAAATGACGTTGCAGCAGGGCTTTAGTTATTTAAAGATTAATTTTTATATTTTTTAAAATTGGGAGCAGGTAACTGGGCTAAAATTATGGCAACAAAAATCAATCCGCATCCGGCTAACTCACGGGAACCCATGGACTGACCTAAAATTATCCATCCTGCAATAACTGAAAATACTGATTCAAGACTCATTAAAAGGGAGGCTACAGTAGGGTTTAGACCCTTTTGTCCAATAATCTGTAGTGTATAAGCTACGCCGCAGGAGAAAATTCCGGCATACAAAATAGGAATCCATACATCAACTGTCATAAGAGGTGGAATCCATTGGAAAATGCCTGTTATTGAATGTTTCATATCGAAAATAAACATTGGCACTGCTGATGTGATTCCACATACGAAAAACTGGATGCAGGACATTTTAACACCATCTACTAAAAGTGAGAAATAATCAATAATTAAAATATGTAATGAAAAAATAAAAGCACAAAGTAGCAGTAGCAAATCTGCTAAATTAAAGCCAGAGGAACCTTTGGCACATAAAAGATATAAACCTGCTAATGAGAGACATACCCCAATCCAAATATTAATACCGCATTTTTTCTTTAGAAAAAGACCAAGTATAGGCACAATCAGAATGTAGCAGGCAGTAAGAAAACCGGCTTTACCGGCAGATGCACCAAGATATAACCCAAGTTGTTGCAGATTGCTTGCCAGAGACAATGCAAGTCCGCAGCAAATACCACCAATAATTAAAAGTTTTCTTTCGGTTTTATCGGACTTACCTTTTCCCTTATTTAAAAAGAAAATAACAGGAATAAGTACCAGTGAGCCAATAAACGAACGGATGCAGTTGAAGGTATACGGGCCACATGCATCCCCACCGGAACTTTGGGCTACAAAAGCAACACCCCATATAAAAGCTGTAAGAATTAAAAGTAGTGAATGTCTTAATTTTAAACTGTTCATAAATTTCTCCATATGTATATATTTGTACAAACAGTAGTATTTTACTTCATGGAGTGGGTTTTTGCAAATGGGAAAGAGCATCCTTTAATTTAATAATTTATACCACTTATAACCAATATAGAAAAAAGTCTCTCTTGCTACAAAGGGGATTTTTGATTTCAAGGTTTTATATGCACTGGTGTCGGTAGGAGACGAAAATGCATCTATGTCACAGTCTTTTGATAATAACATAGACCTTTTCATATGCAGTGGGTCACTTACAATTAATGCTGTTTTAAATTTATTATTATCCATTATTGTTTTGGAGTATTCTAAATTCTCCTGAGTAATTGTGGATTTATCTTCTTTAAATATATCTTCCAAGGGAATGTTATTTTCAGTCAAATATTCTGCTGCCACATCAGCATCACTTCTGGTATTACCCGCACCTATTCCACCGGTAACAATTAATTTCTTCACTTTTCCTTCATTGTAAAGTTTAATAGCGTGATTTAATCTTTGCTTGTACACCTCAGATACTTCTGTATCATTACAGGCCGCACCTAATACAATCGCCACATCACATTCTTTGTCTTCATAAACATTGCTGTAGGTGCAAATGGAGACTACATTACTTATTATATAAATTAATATAATTACCGGTATTATAAATAAAAATTTTCTTTTCTCCATATCTGTCGCCCTTTTATATTAAAAACACTAGCGTTATCATTCTTTGCTACTTAAATATATGTTTTTATAATAACAAATATTTTAGGGGATATCAAACGTTGTGTTTTGGTGTTGTGCCAATGAAAGTCGGTAAAGTTGAGTGGATATGTCGTAATAAATGTCGTAATAAATGAAAAAAAATGTATGAAAAACTATTAGTGGTGGAGATTATACAAATAAATATGACAGAACTGCGTTGACAATACACAATGCAGTTCTGCCAGTTAAGAATTTTTATATATTAAGGGAAATTTTAATTATTCTTCTTCAGGGTATTTTAATCCCCATTCCTTTCTGAAGGCTGTCATTAATTCCATAACATCTTTTGTATATTCAAGATGCATGCACGCTGTATCACCGTTTATTGCACGTTCCATATCAGCAAGCTCATAAGCAAGGGCGTCTGCATTTTCACCGGCTTTAATAACTTCTGTTTTACCTGTTTCTGCATCGGTAATTGTTGCCTCCCAGGCTCTTGGATATTCTAAAATTTCTATATATCCCTTTTCACAGGAAATCATGCCTCTCTTAGGTTGTTTAGAATGAAGTGAAAGCATAACTGATGCCATCTGACCTTCATTATTCATAAGTAATAATCCGGCCTGTTCATCCACGCCGGTTGGTGCCGTTTTTACCTGAGACAGAATCTTAGTTGGTTTAGAATCCATAAACCATCTGATAAATGAAAGAGCATAAACACCTATATCCAGCATAGCTCCACCGGCGAGATTTCTGTTAAAGAAACGATTGTTCATGTCGTATTCCTTAAAACTGCCAAAATTCATTGTGATAAGATTTATCTTGCCTAAAGTTCCGGAATCTATGATTCTTTTAAGCTCTTTATATATTGGCATATGGAATATTGTCATTGCCTCTCCAACAACAACATTCTTTTCATCAGCCAACGTCAAAGCTTCATTTAATTCATCGCTGTTTAATGTAATGGATTTTTCTACCAGAATATGCTTTCCGTGGTTAATAGCCTTTTTCATAAATTCTATATGTGTATTGTGAGGAGTTGTAATATAAACCACATCCACCTCAGGATCATCAAATACGTCATTCATGTTGTCATATACTTTGGCTATATTATATTTTTTCGCAAATTGAACTGCCTTTTCATGTGTTCTGTTAGCAACTGAATAGATGCTTTTTCCGTTCTTTTGTAAAGCCTCAGCCATCTGATTTGCAATAACTCCAGTTCCAAGTACTGCCCATTTAATTTCTCTCATAAATCCAACCTCCTGTAAAATGATTAAATATAATTTCGCATCAATACACTTATACGAAAGCAAGTTGTGTTTCCAAAACCGGTGTGGATATGGCAGGAATCCCAATTTGATTTAATTTATAGGCTCCGTCCATTGCAACGGGAATGGTATTTCCCACAGCTGCAAATAACACGCTTCTGGCATTATTGATTTTGTTTAATATTTCATCAAGATTATCCGTATCCATCATGGAAACTGTCTGGGTTAATTCCGCAACCTTATTGGCAAGAATACTTTTCAGAGACTGTTTTTTGTTGTCTATTGAAATATCATTACTGTATTCTTCATTATCCTCTCTATTTACCAGTTCCTTTGCAATGGATATTTTCAAATGATGAAATCCTTTTAACCCGATTTTTTTACAAAATCTTGATATGGAAGCTTCGCTAACCTGACATTTAACTGCCAGTTCTCCAACGGTCACATCCACTATATCTTTGGGGTTCCTGATAATATAATCGCCTATTTTCTTTTCTGTTTCAAAAAAACTATCATATAGCGTACATATTTGATTTAAAACTGACTTTTCCATTTATGATTCCTTTTCGTTATTTTCGTATTAATATGAGGATTGCAGGAGCATATGGCAAGTGGCAATCTGTATCTTGAGTGTTAAAAGAACTTTTGACATCAAAGCATTAGTATAATTATAGCATAAGTTTTAATAAAATAAATCTATGTTGAGAATATTGGGCATTTCATCATTTTTTTATTGTAGTTACTGTTAGCTAAATAGATAAGGCTTTAATGACTGCTTTATCGGTGTCTGACGCTTCATTAGTGTCAAATGTATTGCTTCCAAGCATTAAAAAAGAAGAGAAAACCGGATTTTGGCTTTCCCTTCTTTTTAACTGTTTATAATTTTATTTTTTTATCTTAACCTGCTTTGGCTTTGACCATTTGCCCTGATAAGTTTTCTTTCCTTTGACAACAATGGCTTTTGCTCTTGCATACAATTTTTTAGCCTTTTTAAACTTGCTATTTGATACACTATATGTCAATTTCTTAGTTGTTTTTGTCACTATTGTCTTTTTAAAGTTCTTATCTTTTGCAATCTGTACATTGTACTTGGTTGCGCCTTTAACTCTCTTCAATGTAAGACTTATTTTCTTAGCATTTTTCTTTTTAATTGCTTTTTTAACAACTGTCTTTCCAACCTTTACAGATGATGTTTTTGTAGTCTGACTTGGTTGTTTTTTAGTTGTTGTTTGTGCATTTGTATTTGACTCCTTTGGCTTTGTAGTTTCTACTGCTGGTGTTGTCTCTGTTTTCTCAGTTGTAGTTTCTATTTCAGGTGTTGTCTCAACTGATGGAGTTGTCTCAACTACTGGTGTTGTTTCATTTTCTGAAGTTGGTTTTGCAGTAGTTGTTGGTTCTGCAGTAGTTGTTGGATTTGTAGTTGGTTCCTCGTATTCTGAATATGCAGGATCTGCAAGTTCTGCAGGTGTTCTTCCTGAGAGTCCGGGGTCTGCCTTAATTGACACAGTTTTCTTTAATCCAAATGATTCTACATTGTTACTTGTATACTGTGATCTTACTTCTACTTCATATGTACCTGTCGCAAGTCTGTTTTCATAGTAACTTGCCACATTCCCATTGATTCCTACCTTGATACAAACACCATCTACAAAAAGATTCAATCTCTGACCTGTTAAATCTGCCACATTAGACCATGCAATAGTAAATCCATAGTCTATACCTTCTGTTAAAATTGAAAGTCCAAGTGGTAATGTTGGCTGATTTGGTTTGTCAAATGACTGTGCATTATCTATAAACTGACCTTTAACAGTAACCTTTGATGACCGACCAAATGATGTTGCCGCCAAAGCTGACTCTCTGCCTTCTGCATCCACTGCTGATAAATATGCCAGATATTCACCTGCCGATACACTTTCCAATATAACATTTGAATTGGTAATTCCGTCCACATATACACGTCTGTAAGGTGTACCTGTCTTTGCATCAAATAAATATAAATTGTAACCTACAACTGATGAATCTGCTGATGGAATACTTGCTTCTGATGATGGTGCCCATGCAACACCTAATTT
>NZ_CAKVZL010000106.1:0-6467 GCF_934835595.1 Eubacterium sp. AF15-50 | reverse complement strand
CGTTATGGATGAGTTGTGTCAGGATGCAGTTCAGTTTGTAATTTTAGGAACAGGGGAAGAAAGATACGAAAATATGTTCAGACATTTTGACTGGAAATATGGAAAAGACGTATCTGCCAATATTTTCTATTCAGAGGAGTTATCTCATAAGATTTACGCCGCATGTGATGCATTCCTTATGCCATCTCTCTTTGAACCGTGTGGACTTAGTCAGCTTATGAGTTTAAGATATGGTACACTTCCGATAGTCCGCGAAACCGGTGGATTAAAAGATACGGTACAGCCTTACAATGAATACGAAAATACAGGTACAGGATTCTCATTTAGCAATTATAATGCTCATGAGATGATGGGTACGGTAAGATACGCAGAACATGTATTTTATGATAAAAAACGTGATTGGAACAAGATGGTTGAAAGGGCTATGAAGGCTGATTTCTCATGGAAGGCATCAGCTGAAAAATACCAGCAGTTATATAATGATTTGTTAGGATAATAGCTGACATTAAAATCGTAAAAAGTATAAAAAGACAGGTAGAAATTTCTTTAATGAAATCAGATACCTGTCTTTTAAATTACAAATAAATTTATTTGACTTCTTTAATGCCTGAAATATCAGGGGCAATAGTCATGGAAAAATTAGTATGATAAATTACAAAACCGGGCATGGCACCGGCAACCTTCTTTATGTGTTTTTTCTGAATGTAATCTATCTCAACCTTATCCTGATTAGAACCCTTTGAGTAAAAGGCTGCAAGTCTTGCAGCTTCTTCAAAAGTATTATCAGGAAGATCTTTGTTATTGCATTTGACTATAACATGAGAGCCGGGGAAGGTTTTGCTGTGAAACCACCAGTCATTTCCCGTGGCAATCTTAAAAGTAAGCTCTTCGTTTTGGATGTTGTTTTTTCCCACATACATATCAAATCCGTCAGAGGATATAAAATGAAGGGGCTTGCTTTTATCCCTGTCTTTTTTATTTTTATCCTTAGAGCTATGTTTAATATAACCGGTTTGCCTTAATTCCTTAGAAATTGCCTTTAAATCTTCTTCGCTGTCAGCAATATCAAGGGCAACGTCAATGGATTCTAAATAGGTTATGGAGGCTTTGGTCTCCTTTATTATTTCACTAAGGGCTTCATAAGTTCTCTTTAATTTAGTGTATTTTTCAAAAAACTTCTTGGCATTGTCAATTGGTGACATAGTAGTGTCAAGAGTAATTTTAACAGGCTTTCCGGTATAAAAATCCGTGGTTTCAAAAACTTTAGTTCCGGGAGTAATTGAATAGCCGTATGTGGTAAGAAGCTCCCCATAAACCTTATATTTGTCTTTTTTTTCAGTATCCTTTAACTGGTGCAACTGAAGATTATATTTTTTGTTTTCCCTTTCAAGGGCGTTAGTTACTATTTTTCGTAAGTCAACTGACTTTTGCCGCATTCTTGTGTAAAGATTTTTCTTAGCATAGTAGGTTTCTAAAAGTTCACTTATACTTTCATAATTTGTTGCAACGCAGTCAGGATAAGTTGAAAGAGGGATAGCACTAAACTCTTCCGGTTTGCCATCCTTTTCGTAAATTACAGGGAAAAATTCCTGCTTTTTAATTTTATTAATCATAGAATAAAAACTCATCCATATAAGATTCTGGTCACCGTGAACAATAGTGTTGGCAGGCATTGAAGAATCTAATTTGTTTTCAAAACACAGGCTTTCGGCAATAGTAGGACTGATTCCGGTAAAACTGGTATATATTGCCTTAGACAATGCCATAGGCTTTGAAAAAACAATATTAAAGAAATCTTCTCTTGTGATTTCAAGAGGATTAGCCTTATCCATGGTTTCAGGAATAAAATAAGGTTTTCCCGGCAAAACCTGTCTTACAGAGCTCATAACGGAAGTTACATGCTTAATACTGTCAATAATTGTATTGTTATCGTCAGTAAAAATTATGTTACTATGTTTTCCCATAAGCTCAACAATAAGATGTTTTACCTTTACATCCCCTAATTCATCTAAATGCTGAATTTCAAAGTCAATAATACGTTCAAGTCCCGGCTGGGTTATACTTAAAATCCTTCCGCTATTAATATGTTTTCTTAAAAGCATACAAAAATTAGGCGCAGTTAAAGGCGCCTGCTTGTTATTTTCAGTAAAATAAGCAAGGGGAAGACTTGCATTAGCACTAATAAGCATTTTATGCTGGGTTTTTCCTGCCTTATATGTAATCATAAGCTCATCAGATTCAGTCTGGGCAATTTTATATATTCTACCTTCTGCTAAACGGGAATTAAATTCCGAAACAAGAGCAGATACGGTTATTCCATCAAAAGCCATATAGGTCTCCTTAATTAGTTAAAAATTTTGTTTAAAATGTAACAAATTAAATTTTAATATTAAATAAGGGTTAAGTCAAGGAAACTCAAACCTTGACGGTAAGGCTTCTATGAATTATAATAAAGTGAATTATGGGCAAATAGTTCATTAGGAGGCAACATGCTAAAAAGTATGACAGGATTTGGCAGGTCGGAAGTTACCGAAGGCGACAGAAAAGTTACGGTAGAAATGAAATCTGTCAACCACAGATATTTAGAATTAGGAATAAAATTACCAAGAAAGCTTAATTTCTTAGAAAGCGCGGTGCGTAACGAAATGAAGAAATACGTGCAACGTGGAAAAATTGACGTTTTTGTAACTTATGAAAATCTCGGTGAGGGAAGCGAAAGCATAAGATACAATAAGGAATTAGCCAGGGAGTATTACGACTGCTTTGCACAAATCAGTGAAGATTTAGGCATTGATAATGACATTAAAACCAGCTTTATAGTTAAAAGCCCTGATGTTATTACGGTAGAAAGCGGTCAGGATGATGAAGAAGTAATACAGTCACTTGTTATTTCAGCTATTGATCAGGCAACTGAAAAGTTAGTTGAAACCAGAAGAGTGGAAGGTGAACATCTGAAGAAAGATTTGATTTCAAAATTAGATGACATGATTGTATTAGTTGAAAAAATTACTGAAAAGTCTCCTGTTATTGTAGAAGAATATAAGGAAAAAATAACTACACGTATTAATGAATTATTAGATGAGGCAAGCATCGACGAGGCACGAATTGCTCAGGAAGTTACCATATTTGCAGACAAGATTTGTGTTGATGAGGAATTAGTAAGATTGGACAGTCATATAAAAACCATGAAAGATACCCTGATTCAGGGAGGAGCTGTTGGCAGAAGGCTGGACTTTATTGCCCAGGAAATGAACCGCGAGGCAAATACCACTTTATCAAAAACAACTGATGCAGAAATATCAGATATGGCTATTGAACTTAAAACAGAAATTGAAAAAGTTAGAGAGCAGATTCAGAATATAGAGTAGAGGTGACATCCATGAAAAAAGGAAAATTAATTATTGTTTCAGGATTTTCGGGAGTTGGAAAAGGAACTGTTATGGAATATTTGAAAAATAATTATGACAATTATGAGTTTTCAGTTTCAGTAACAACCAGACAGCCGAGAGAAAATGAGATAAATGGTGTTCATTATCACTTCATTACTAACGACAAGTTTGAAAAAATGGTAAATGAAGATGCACTACTTGAATATGCAGGATATGTAGACCATTATTATGGTACACCAAGGCAGTTTGTTGAGGATAACATTAATCAGGGAAAAGATGTTATTCTGGAAATAGAAACTCAGGGTGCCCTGCAGGTTAAGGAGAAAAAGCCGGAAGCAGTTATGGTATACATTCTTCCACCAAGTGCTAAGGAACTTAAGAAAAGGCTGGTGGGAAGAAATACAGAAAGCATAGAAGTTATAAATGACAGATTGGCAAAGGCAGCAGAGGAAACAGATAATTTAGATAAATACGACTATTTTGTCGTTAATGATAAAGTTGAAACATGTGCCAAAAACATAGATGGCATAAGAAATGATGATAATCCTGATTTAGCAGATAAGGATTTCGTTGAACAGATTAAAAAAGATATTTTAGGTTTTAAGAGAGGAGAATAATATGTTACATCCATCATATTCAGATTTAATGGCAGTTGCAAACAGTGAGGTTGAAGACGGTGAACAGCCGGTAGTACAGAGCAGATATTCAATTGTAATGGCTACATCTAAAAGAGCAAGACAGTTAATAGCAGGTGATACACCACTTATTGACAATGCAGAAGGTAAGAAACCATTATCAATAGCTGTAGATGAATTATATAATTCTAAAATCAGAATTTTAGGCGAAGACGAAGAAGAGGAATAAAGTGTCGGTTACGACACTTTTTCTTAGGCTTTATTTTAAAATAAGGAGTTTTTTGTTTGAAAGTACTGTTTATATCATTAGGATGTGATAAGAATCTTGTGGATTCTGAGCATATGTCGGGAATACTTGAAAAAGCAGGTTATCAGTTTACTGATGATGAAAGAGAAGCTGATATTATAGTAATTAACAGTTGTTGCTTTATTAATGATGCAAAGGAAGAAAGCATTAATACCATTTTTGAAATGGCAAGATACAAGGAAGAAGGAAATTGCAAGGCACTAGTGTTAGCAGGTTGTCTGGCACAGCGTTATTATTATGAAATTAAGGAAGAAATTCCTGAAATTGACATATGCATAGGAACAACGGCAATAGACAGCATTGCAGATGCACTTAATAATTTCTTTAAGGAAAAGGAAAAGGTTTTTTGTCTTAAGAATATTGATATTCATGCAGGGGAAAATGCACCGAGAAATTTATCCACATCAGGAAGTTATGCATATTTAAAAATAGCAGAAGGTTGTGACAAACATTGCACATACTGTATTATTCCTAAAATAAGGGGAAATTACCGAAGCGTTAAGATGGAAGACGTTTTAAAAGAGGCTAAGGAGCTGGCTGAAAGCGGTGTAAAAGAACTTATTTTGGTGGCTCAGGAAACAACTATGTATGGTGTTGATTTATATGGCAAAAAATCATTACATGTTCTTTTAAAAGAACTGGCAAAAATTCCGGGAGTGTACTGGATCAGAGTATTATATTGCTATCCGGAAGAAATATATGATGAGTTAATAGATGTAATGGCATCAGAAAGTAAGATATGCCATTATCTGGATATTCCTATTCAGCATGCCAGTGATAATGTTTTAAAGAGAATGGGAAGAAGAACAGACAATAAACAGTTAAGAGATATTATCGCAAAGCTTAGAAGTAAGATTCCGGACATTGTTCTTAGAACTACTCTAATTACAGGATTTCCGGGAGAAACCCGGGAAGACCATCAGATAACCATGGAATTTGTTGATGAAATGGAATTTGACAGACTTGGAGTTTTTACATATTCAGCAGAGGAAAATACTCCGGCGGCTAATATGGAAAACCAGATAGATGAAGAAGTAAAAATCTCCCGTCGTAATGAAATTATGGAATTACAACAGGAAATTGTATTTGAAAAGTCTGAAAAGCTTGTGGGAAGAGAGTTTGTTGCACTTATAGAGGGACATATATCCGGTGAACATGCATATATGGGAAGAACATATATGGATATACCGGGAGTTGACAGTAATATTTTTATTGTAACAGACGAAGAACTGATGACAGGAGATTTTGTAAAGGTAAAGGTTACCGGAACAAATGACTATGACCTGATTGGAGAATTGGTTTTGTAAAGTTTAGGAGGCTATATGAATTTACCGAATAAATTGACAGTGTTTAGAATTTTGTGTATTCCTGTGTTTGTAATATTTTTACTTGCAGATGGGATTACATATAATAATTATATTGCAGTGGCAATATTTATATTGGCAAGTCTTACGGATTTTCTTGATGGAAAAATCGCAAGAAAATATAATTTGGTTACTAATTTTGGAAAATTTATGGATCCATTAGCGGATAAGCTATTGGTATGTTCAGCGCTTATCTGTCTTACACCGGATAAAATTCCTGCATGGATAGTTATAATTATTATTAGCAGGGAATTGTTTATCAGTGGATTTAGAACATTGGCTGCTGATCAGGGAATCGTCCTTGCAGCAGGTTGGTGGGGAAAGTTTAAAACAACATTTCAAATGTTGATGATTATAGTACTTATATTAAATTTACCATATGCAGTATTTGATGTTATAGGAGAAATTCTTATATGGATTTCCCTTGCCCTTACAATTATATCAATGATTGATTATGTGGTTAAAAATATAGATGTACTGAAGAATTAATTTATTTTATGTGAGGAGAAGGAATAATGGCAGGGTACAATACTTTATCAAAAGAGCAGTTAAATGAGGAACTTGTAAAATTAAAGGAAGAATATGCAAAGATTCTTGATTCAGACATTAGTCTTGATATGTCAAGAGGAAAGCCGGGAGAAGACCAGTTAAATCTTTCCATGGGAATGATGAATGTTCTTGACGGAAATTCAGACTATAAGACAACAGTAGGTTTTGATTGCAGAAACTATGGACTTTTAGACGGAATACCTGAAGCAAAACAGATGATGGC
>NZ_CAKVZL010000105.1:0-6482 GCF_934835595.1 Eubacterium sp. AF15-50 | reverse complement strand
GCTAAAGATATTGCAAGACATCCTACAAAGATTCCCTGAGACAGTCCTATTATGGGTTGTAGCACTGCCGATACCGTTACCGGCATATGAAGTTTTACGGAAAATACCCAGAATATATTCCACAATGTACCTCCTGCCACAACTGCTGTCTCATATTTAGTAACATGTTTTCCGGTATGGGTTTTCCCTGCCATTCTGGTTATAACACCGGTGGAGGCAATAAGGGCAAATACCGCTGCTGAAATTACACTGCCTCCTCCAAATGCTGTTAGTCCCAAAATTATATATTTCCACCACGTCATTTTACATCCAACTTTCCATCCTGTCTGTTATGCCCCTCAATTAAAGTCTGATTAACATCGGTTTCATATTTTCGCATTTCAACCTCAATAGGCGTTGGATCCTTTGAAAACCTCTTTAGCCCAAAATGGTTATAAAATACAAGGATTCCTACCCCCATTCCCACAGAATAGCATAATTCCATTAATGATTTTCCGGTATTTTTGTCTCCCGCCACTAACTTGCAGATTTTTTCAAACATTCCTTCCACTGAAACGTCATTGTTAAATGACATTATGGAAAAACCTGCTCCGAAAAACAAAAGTACACATATTAAAATAACCTTAATAATTTCCAGATATTTTTTCCCTGCATATGCCTTTTTAAATTCAATAATGCAGTCTGTTTCACCAACACTTTGTACATCAACATTTTCAAAGGTTTCATCCACTATTTCAAAAATTTCCATTATAGAAACAATATATCTTTTTTTGCCATTGGAATGATCAGTTAAAAGCTTAATGGGCTTTAACCTGTTTACCACTGACATGTTCTTACATTCTAATTTTGCCACATCGCCAATAGTTACATCTTCGTGAGTTACTTCCACGCACTGATCTAACTTTATATATAATGTATCACTCATGCCCACCTCTAAATCATAACTGCCGTTTCAGTTTTTTCTGTTTCCTTCGCCTGAGAGCACAAATAAACACCAATTCCTGTAGCCATTATGATGGCAGCCATAATAATTATAACTTTAAAGATTTTCATACCTGTCAAATCCTTTCTATAATTGTTTATGACATACATTATATCCAATGAACACTATATTATTCTAATTTATCCAATTTGCTTTTTTAATTTTTCTAAAATTTTCTTTTCAGTTCTTGACACCTGAACCTGAGTCATTCCCACTATATTTGCAATTTCCGACTGGGTTTTATTTTGAAAATATCTTAAAATAATTATTTTTCTGTCTGTATCGTCTAGTGTCTCTAACAGCTGTTTTACCATTATGCGGTTAATAACCATTATCTCATGACTGCTTTCATCCTCTATTTTTTCCAATATGGTCTGCTTTTTATTATCCCCGGTATCGATTTCCTTATAAATAGATTCCACTTCTCTTGATGCATCTAATGCAGTTATTATTTCCTCACAGGTTAAATCACATACTTTAGACAATTCCTCCACCGTAGGTTCCCTGTTATTATCTTTTCTGAATTTTTCCGTTTCTAAATAAATTTTCAATTGATTTTCTTTTATGGTTCTGCTTATTTTAATAATGCCATCATCTCTTAAAAAGCGTCTGATTTCTCCTGCTATCAGTGGCACTGCATAGGTGGAAAATGCCACTTTAAAATTAACATCAAACCTGTCAATTGCCTTAAGCATTCCTATACAGCCTATTTGAAATAAATCCTCACTTTCATAGCCTCTGTTTAAAAATCTCCTGACAATGCTCCAGATAAGACCACTGTTTTCTAAAAGTACCTTGTCCCTTGCTGCTTTATCTCCCTTATGAGCCATTTCTATTAACGATAATACATCCATTATCAGATTTTTTCCTGCTTTGTTAATCTCTTTGTCATGGAAACCTTAGTACCACGACCTTTTTCTGACTCTACAATCAGTTCATCCATAAACATTTCCATAAACATAAATCCCATTCCGGAGCGTTCTAACTCCGGTTTAGTTGTAAACAACGGCTCTCTTGCTTTTTCTATGTTTTCAATTCCAACACCTTCATCTTTTATTTCAATTTTTATGGTTGTATCTGTTTCGTATGTACTATCATTTTTCTTTATTTTATTTGTAAGCATGTTGCACTTCATGTATACAGTTCCCGTTTTTTCCCCGTATCCGTGAATTATTGCATTAGTAACTGCCTCTGAAACAGCAGTTTTTATGTCATTTATTTCTTCGATTGTAGGGTCAACCTCCGTGAGAAAGGCAGCCACCACCATTCTTGCCAGACTTTCATTTTGTGACTTGGCATCAAACGTAATGCTCATATTATTCTCCATACTTTCCTCCTAATATCTGGATAAATCCGGTGTTATTGTTTTTTCAACAATTTTGTACAAACCTGAAATAGTTAATATTCTGTCAATAGAATTATTAATATTAGTAACAGTAACTTTACCGCCCCGGTTTTTAACTAACTTATACCGTCCCATAATAACCCCGATTCCTGAACTGTCCATAAATTTTGTTCTTTTAAAATTAAAAATAATGTTTTGAATTTTGTTTGAAATAATATACCAGTCCGACTGCTCTGTTATGATTTTTGCATTATGATGGTCTAATTCTTCCGGTAAATAAATCAACAGATTTCTTCCCCTTACTTCATATAAAACTTCCATTGTAATCCCCCTTAAAATTTTATAAACATGGCTCAATACCTGTTTTACCATAACCACAAAAAGAGAACCCTTTTAAGGTTCTCTTCTTTAGTATTTTTATATTTTATTCTGAACTTCCGCCGTCTCCGCTATCACCGCCATTGTCTCCGTTATCACCATTGTTGCCGTCATCGCCGCCATTGTCTGATAACATATTTCTTGCTCTATCTGCGTATTCTGAATCTCCAAAATCATCAACGATTTTCTTGAAATACTTATTGGAGTTAGTTGTATCTCCCTGCCTGTTATAGGCATAGGCTAAGTAATAAATCGCTTTAACGTTGTTTTTATTTGCCTCAATACACTTTGTAAACTGTGTTATTGCTGTTTCGTAATCTGCACTTTCGTAGGCGCTCATACCTGCATCAAAAGCTGAATTTTCCACTCTTGATGACAACTGATCACTTAATGACTTGTACACCGATGTAAATGAAGCTGATTCCATCTTCATTTTGCCATCAACCTTTTCTAATGACTTTGCACTATTGTCGTAATCCTTTGCTAAGTAATACTGTACTGCCTCTAAAAGATTACTGTAGTTTGTGCTTAAAGTATTTCCCGTGCCAGTATACTGGGCAAGACTCGTTTTAAGCTTGTCCCTTTCCTTCTTTATTGTATCCACCTGATCCTGCAATTCGGAAATTGTAGAATTTTTTATAGCAATCTTTTGATTATATTCAACCTTTGTGTCATTTACTTTATCAGAAATGCCTGCAATTCTTGCCGGAGTAACAATAAAGTAAACCAATGCTGCGCCAAGCAAGACACCTATTATTATGTGTAAAATACTTTGGGCACTGCTAATAGCCTCTTTAAAATTGTTTTGTGGAACAATAACATCATTTCCACTTAAGTAAGGTCTGTCAACCATTACACCTCTTAAGCTTCGTCTTCGCTCCATTCTCCTGTCAGGATCATTTTTCTTTTCATCCTCCATATACTCGTTAATTTCTCTTAAATAACGGATACTTAAAGGATTGCACTTGTCAATTTTAAGAGACTTCTTTATTGTTCTCTTTGCTCTCTCGTACTGACCGTTTTTGGTGTAAAGTAAAGCTAAAAGCTGATAGGCCTTTATCAGATTAGGATTCTGATTAAGGACTTTCTTAAGCTGAATTATAGCCATGTCGTCAGTTCCGCTCTTAGCATAATTAAGAGCTACATTAAACTTCTTTATAGTATGATTCAACTCGTCTACTTTTCCCTTTTCCTGCTGTATAGCTACAAGATATCGGTCTGCCGGGTTGTTATCCGGCTGAATGTTGGTGCTCATAACCCACTCGGAAAATGCCTGAACTGTCTCTCCCATTTCAAAATACACAAGTCCTAAAAGATTTCTGGCATCAATATTACGTTTGTTTAACTTAACACAACGTCTTAAGGTATCTGCTGCTCCGGCTAAATCTCTGTTTCTTGCCTTTGTAAGACCCACGTTGTAATATGTGTTGGACAAACGCACAATTCTCTTGTAGACGCTTACATCCATACCACAGTGACTGCAATAATCACTGTTAGTAAGGACATTTCCACAATTATAGCATATCATCTGTTAAATCCATCCTTTGCTTATTTGTTCTCGCCCTTTAGTTCCTCAACCATCTGTATCATAACATCAGTAATATCTGATATATTGTTGTTATAGATGGCGTTTTCTGCCTCTTCTATTTCAAGGCTTGGATGAAATTTTTTAATTTCTTCTTCAAAATTAATCATATCCTTCTCCTTATTTTTCTAAATGGGAAAGCTGTCCCTTAACCTGTTCCATCATCTGTTCATATTTAGCCTTCTTTTCCTTCTCCTCATTTATTTTCTTTTCAGGAGCCTTACTTACAAAGTTAGGATTTGAAAGCATTCCGTTTACTCTTGCAAGTTCCTTGTTAAGGCGTTCAACTTCCTTATGAAGTCTCTCAATTTCCTTTGCAATGTCAACAAGTTCGGCAAATGGCATGTAAATAGTAGCCTTTGGAATAACTACTGATACAGCGTCATCCTCAATGCCTTCCTTATCACTTTGAATAATAACCTCACTGGCATATCCTAAGGTAGCAAAGAATACATTTCCCTTTTCAAAGATTTCACGTACAGTTGCATCATCAGATACAACAAATACTTTTGCCTTCTTGCTTGGTGCAACATTCATCTCTGAACGTATATTTCTGATAGAACGTACAGCTTCCTTAATAGTTTCAACTGATGCTTCTTCTTTTTCAAATGTGTTTTCTTCTGAATACTCAGGCCATGATGAAATCATAATGGACTCTTCATCATCCTGAATATTACAGAATATTTCCTCTGTAATAAATGGCATATATGGATGTAAAAGTTTTAATGAGTCAATTAATACTTTCTTAAGTGTCCATAATGCAGCCTGTTTTGTATCATCATTATCATTGTACAATCTAGGCTTAACCATTTCAATATACCAGTCACAAAATTCTTCCCAAATAAAGTTGTAAATTTTGTCAGCTGCTATACCAAGTTCAAATTTATCAAGATTTTCTGTCACATCTTTTGCCAAAGTGTTAACTTTTGATAAAATCCACTTATCTGCATCAGTTAAGTTTTCAGGTTTCTTACCTAAATCAATATTTTCTTTAGGAAGATTCATCTGGATAAATCTTGAAGCATTCCAAACCTTATTGGCAAAGTTTCTTGATGCCTCTACTCTTTCCCAATAGAATCTCATGTCGTTACCAGGTGCATTTCCCGTAATAAGGGTAAATCTTAATGCGTCAGCACCATATTTATCAATAACCTCCAATGGGTCAATACCGTTTCCTAAAGATTTTGACATTTTACGTCCCTGTGAATCTCTAACAAGTCCGTGTATCAAAACTGTATCAAAAGGTACCTCTCCTGTATGTTCAAGTCCTGAGAACATCATTCTCATTACCCAGAAAGGTATAATATCATATCCTGTTACTAATGTATTAGTAGGATAGAAGTAATCCATTTCTTCTGTTTTATCAGGCCAGCCCAGCGTACTAAATGGCCATAATGCTGATGAGAACCATGTATCAAGAGTATCCGGATCCTGTCTCATTTCCTTACCACACTTAGGACATACTGCATGGTCTTCCTTTGTTACAACCATTTCACCACAGTCATCACAGTAAAATGCAGGAATCTGGTGTCCCCACCATAACTGACGTGAAATACACCAGTCACGGATATTTTCAAGCCAATGGAAATATGTTTTATCAAAATATCCCGGTACAAACTTAGTGTCACCTTTTTTAACAGCTTCTATTGCAGGCTTTGCCAGCTCATCCATCTTTACAAACCACTGCTTTGAAACTCTTGGTTCAATAGTTGTATGACATCTGTAACATGTACCTACATTATGTTCATGGTCTTCAACCTTAACCAGATATCCTTCCTTGTCTAAATCTTCTACAATTGCCTTTCTTGCTTCATATCTGTCCATACCTGCGTACTTAGGATAATCATCAACAATCTTAGCATCGTCTGTTAAAACATTAATAACAGGTAAGTTGTGACGAAGTCCAACTTCAAAATCGTTAGGATCATGGGCAGGTGTAATTTTAACTACACCGGTACCAAAGTCAATACCTACATAGTCATCGGCAATAATAGGGATTTCTCTTCCAACTAAAGGAAGTGTAAGCATCTTTCCTATTAAATGTTTATATCTGTCATCATTTGGGTTTACTGCTACTGCTGTATCACCAAGTAATGTTTCAGGTCTTGTTGTAGCCAGCTGGATATATCCTGAACCATCTGTTAAAGGATATCTTAAGTGCCAGAATTTACCTGCCTGGTATTCATATTCTA
>NZ_CAKVZL010000104.1:0-6674 GCF_934835595.1 Eubacterium sp. AF15-50 | reverse complement strand
CCATTATGTTAATCAGCAGTATCTTCCGGATGAACTGGTAGGTTCAAAGTTTTACAATCCGGGAGATTTAGGATATGAAGCAGAAGTTAAAGAATATTTTAAAAAGATAAGAGGTATTGATTAATTGAAGGCATTAATAGATAAACTGGCATCAGGAAATGCGGTGTATGAAACACCGGATGCGGAAATATCTGAAAATAGAATAGCAGTGGAATTAGAGCAGGGGGAAAGCACATACGGAGAGATTGCCATTAATGGTAAGCACGGAATGAGCGTTAAAGGTATTGTTTTTTCCACTGACAATCACATTGAATTTGAGAACAACCAGTTTAATGGGATTAACAATAAGGTTAAATATGTTGTATCCTCTAAAAATATGTATGAGGGACAGGTAATAAGCGGAACCATTAGTGTAATAACCACTGCTGGGGACTATGCCATTCCTTTTGGCATAACAGTGAAAAAGCAGGTTATAACATCTTCCATAGGTGAAATCACAGCTCTTACGGACTTTGTGAAACTTGTAAGAGTGAGCTATGATGAGGCACTTTTGCTGTTTTTATCAAAGGAATTTAAAACATATTTCCTTAAAAAAGATGACCATGCCCTTACTTTGTATAATCAGGTAATGAGAAATACTAACAGAAACATTGCTCTTGAGGAATTTTTAGTAGGAATGAAACTAAAGGACAAAGTGAAAATAAGTATTTCTAATACCATAAAAGAGTATACGGATATAAAAGAAAACTATGGCGATGTGTTAAATATTTCAAGAAGCGGCTGGGGCTACGTGGACATAGACGTGGAAGTTCAGGGAGACTTCTTCTATGGCTGTAAGGACAAAATTTCCGGAGATGAATTTAACGGAAAAATTGCTGAATATCAGTATCTCATTAATGCAGGAAGACTTCACGGAGGAAGTAATTGCGGAAGAATTATTTTAAGAAGCTCTAACGAAAAACTGGTGTATGATGTGGTTATTGTAAATCAGAAAGACAGTATTGATGAGTACCTTAAAAACAAAAAAAGTACCATCAATATGGTAAAAAACTATCTGGATTTCCGTACCGGGGTTATAGATGGTAAAAAATGGAAAAGTAATCTTTTAAATCTTGCTGAGGAAAGATTAATAGCTAATAAAAATGACATTGTTGGAGTTTTGGCAAAGGCTCAGGTGGGAATAACTAATAATGATGACGAAATGGCATTAGAATATTTAAACAGGGCATCTAATCTTGTTTCCATTAAAGATGAAAAGTCTGTAATTTATTATTGCTATTATTTATATTTAAAATCTATATATAAAAATGATGCTTCCTACACATATGAAGTTAAGGAAGAAATAAAAGGTTATTTTGAAGGCGGATACGACAAATGGCAGCTTTTATGGATGCTGTTTTACATGGATGACAGGTATGATGAAAATCCAAGCCTTAAATATACATTAGTAAAGAGAATGTTTAATAACGGCTGTCACAGCCCTATTATGTATTATGAGGCAGCAAAGGTTATTAATGAGCAGCCGGAACTTTTTAGAATGCTTAACAAATTTGAAATCCAGATTTTAAATTTTGCCGGCAAGCATCATATGGTTGGAATAGAGTTGGCAAAACAGGCAGCAGATATTATTGGCAGGGAAAGGGAATTTAACGAAAACTACATTAATATCTTAAGCAGGTTATATGAGGAAACTGAAAGTACAGATGTACTTTACTGTATTTGTGGTGCAATTATTAATGGAAACAGAGCCAACAAGGAATACTCTAAGTGGATAAGTGAAGGTGTAAAAAAAGAATTAAAAATCACTAATCTTTACGAGTATTATATATACACAATAGATGTGGATAATTACAATATGCTGGAAAAATCAGCATATAAGTATTTTTCATATGGCACTGATACTTTAATGTATAACAGAGATTATTTTTACGCAAATCTTGTAACTAATTTCAGTGACACAGATGAAATTTATACTAAATGCTACAATGATTTGGAAAAATATGTAACAGAAGAGCTTATGAAGGGCAATAACAACCGTCATTTAAGAGTTATATACAACAGAATTTTAAATGATGATTTTATTGTGGGAAACTTAGGTGATAATATGGCTAAGGTTCTCCATACTTATTGTATCAGGGTTAATAACAGGAAAATAAAGCATGTTATTGTAAATCATAAAGAAATAAAAGATTTCCAGACAGTGTCCTTTATAGACGGAATGGCGTATGTTCAGTTATATACAGATAATCCGGTTATTGTATTTATGGACAAAAGGGGAAGAATTATTTCAGATGTGGAATATGAAATCTCAAAAATGGAAATAACGGCACCGGTTTCAAAGGTGGGAAGCAATCTTTTAACAGAATTATGTGACATTGAAAAAATCATGAGAAATCCTGCAGACAATCCGGGAAAGCTTATTGAATTAAAGGCAATGGTGGGTGCACCGGGACTTACTGAGGAATTTAGGCAAAGACTGATTGAGTTTATTGTGGATTATTATTATAAGGGCTACGATAAAGGAGATTTGGATATTTATCTTCTTCAAATTGATATGGCTTCACTGGATGTTAAATCACGAAATAAAGTAATGGAAGTTATGATTGAAAAGAACTTTATGGAAATGATTTATCCGTATATGGCAAAGTATGGTTATAAGGGAATAAGCAATTCCCTGTTAGAAAAGGTATGCATAGAGTTAGTGGCAAATCCTGAATGTGACCCAAATGACTATGTGGAAGAAATGTGTGCCAGTGCATTTAGAAACGGATGCAGGGATGAGGGAGTATTAAGGTTCCTTGGAAAATACTATGAGGCAGGAAGTCTTGAACTTTACCAGTTGTACCTTGCCATTAAAGCAAAAGGCATAAAGGATAATACAATAGCAGAACGTCTCTTGGTGCAGTATATTTTTGAAGGAAATACAGAAAACAAAATATATGATATTTATATGTCTTATTTAGAAGAAGCAACATCTACAGTTATAAGAAAGGCATTTTACACATATGTGACATACAACTACTTTATTAAGAAGGTGCAATGTCCGGATGTGGTGTGGGAAATTCTTGAGCAGGAATATGACAACGGATTAAACACACCGGTTATATGTAGTATTGCTTTTGTGGAGGCTATGTCTAAAAAAACAAGCCTCACTGAAAGACAGATTAAGATTCTTCAGTCATTAATAGAAACATTGGCAAAGAATAATATTAATTTTGAGTTTTATAAGAAGTTTAATAAGTGGTTTAAGATACCATTTAATCTTGTGGACAAAACCATAATTGATTTTAGAACAAATCCAAAACACAGGGTAGATATTACCTATAGCATAAAGACTCCTGAGGGACGTACAAAGAAAGTTACGGAAGAAATGGGAAGCATTTATCAGGGAATATTTACTAAGGAAATAATTATGTTTTATGGTGAAGAAATTGACTACAGCATTAAGGAGTATTCAGATGAAGACCCTGATGGAAAGGTAGTGGATAATTATTCCGTAAGAATAACAGAAAAAAATATTTACAACGATGAGTCACGTTTTGGAATGATAAATGGAATGATGATTTGCAGGGCTTTAGGAAGAGAGGATGCGGCAAGGGAGATAATGCAGTCATATGCTCTTTGTAAGGAAGCAGGCAAAGAAATCTTTAAGCTTTTATAAATTACATCGGAAATTAAGCTGGTACTAGGAGGACAAGGCTTTGGGAAAAGGAATGATTTTAGGAATAGATTTTTCTATGGACTATGCACAGATAGCATATTTGGATAATGATGGAAATCCCCAGTCCGTAAGTGTGGGAACAGAGGATAATTATATGATTCCCGCCGTTGTATGCTACAACAGTGAATTGAATGAATGGTCAGCAGGCGATGAGGCAGTTAATAAAGGAAGACTTGAAAAAAGCAAAGTTTACAAAAATCTTCCGGAAATATTCAACGAAGACAGTGAAAATGATGCTGATGAGGCAAAAAAAGCAGTTTCCACATTTATGTCATATCTAATTAAATTAGCGGTTAATTACAGCAACGGACGTTTAATAAAAAATATTCTTGTAACTGTAAATCAGGTAAATCCTCAGGTTATAAAGGGACTGCTGGAGGTATTTACTGAGTTGGGATACAATGAAAAAGACATAAAGGTAATAAGTCACTCAGAAAGCTTTGTATACTATGTTTTAAATCAGAATAAGGATATATGGATAAATAATGTTTTGTTTTTGCAGCTGGATAAACATGAGTTTTCATGTAGAAGATTAAATGTTATAAAAGGAAGACAACCTCATGTGGCAGATGTAAGAATGACGGATTTAAGCAATTTATTCACTATGGATTTAGTTACAAGAGAGCCTCTTGGAGCTGATGAAATACTTTCTGAATTTTTGGAGGAACAGCTTAAAAAACATGTTGTGTCAGGAGTTTTTCTTTCAGGAGAAGGATTTTATGTAGACGGATGGCAGAAAACCTTATCTGTTTTGTGCAGAAACAGAAGAGTTTTTAAAGGTAGTAACCTTATAGTAAAAGGGGCAGCCTATGGCGCAAGAGAATTTTTCTATGTACCGGTTCTTGATAAATATCTTATTTCCTGTAAGGGACGTACGAGAGTTAAAATTGTTATGGCTGTTAAATATAAGGAACATGATAGTTACATTACCCTTTCAAACATTGGAGAGTATTGGCACCAGGCAAAATCAAAGGCTGAGTGTATAATGGAAAAACCTACGGAGGCTTCCTTTGAAATTCAGGACATTATGAATCATGCCAATGAAAGTTTCAAAATTGATTTAAAGGATTTTCCTAAGAGACCGCCAAATACCACAAGACTTGAAATAAATTTCAGATATCTTTCTGAAAATTCCTTTGAAATAGAAATAAAGGATTTAGGATTTGGAGAATTCTTTAAATCCTCAGGAATGTCAGTTAAAAAAGAAATTACTTTATAGAACTTTTAAGAGGAGACGTCATGAATTATATTACTTTGTGTACGATACATACAGAGAAACCATACTATATTAAGGAAGTCAACAAAAACATATATTCAATTGAGGAGTTAAGTTATTATTTGTACAATTATCTGTATTTAATAGATGATACCTTTTTCAGTGATACATTAATTGATTATATTGAAAATGAACTAAAGCAGACAACCATTGCTTCCGGGTTAAAGCAGATAATAGCAAAGAAAGGCGAACTGGGAGAAAAAATTGCCTTTGTTATTAAAAATTCCGGATATTATTCTGAAAGAGAAGCAGAAAAACTGGAAAATCATTTAGTTGCCCTTTGTTCAAAAACAACAGCTGAACGAATAAAGGCGAAGGCGGACATACTTATGGATACAGACAAATATAACATGGCAATTAACTACTATAACAGTATTCTTAACAAGGCTATAAACACAGAACTTCCGGAAAGATTTTACGGAGATGTTTACAACAATTTAGGTGTAGCATATGCAAGATTGTTTGAATATGAACATGGAGCAGCAGCCTTTAGATGTGCATACAGGTTAAATAAGTCAAACGAGTCCTTAGAGTCGGTTTTGCTATGTGATTTTTTAAGTGATAATGAAAAGAGACTTAACATAGATAAGGAAAAATATAAGGTAAGCGATACGGTTATTAACAGACTTAGGGCAGAACTTATAAAGAGAAAAGTGCATATACAGTCAGAGTGGAAAAAAGAAAATGAGGATATGTTTGTAACTCAGTGCAGAAAAGAATATATTGTGGAAATAAACAGTTAATTTGCTGATATTAGATGTTGACAAACATAAATAAAATATTTATCATTGACTATATGTTTAAATGCGTTGAGGAAAAGGAGTAGCAGATAACCCCTTATAGAGAAAGAGGGATGGTGGAAGCCTCTTAGGAAGGTATTTGTGAAGGTAGTTTCTAAGCAGCCGTGGTAAAAAATGGATTATCCAATTAGCCGCAGACGTTTCATCCCCGTTACAGGATAAGATAAGTGATAAAGAAAGGTGGTACCGCGATATATTCGCCCTTTGTGTGCTACCGGTTACTATACAAAAGAAAAGAGTGGCATGGCTGCTCTTTTTCTTTTCATAATCTTACAGAATAGGAGAAAACAATGAAGGAATTTGAAAAGAATTACAATCCCGCAGAGATTGAAGACAGACTTTATGAAAAGTGGCAGGAAAAGAAATATTTCCATGCAGAAGTAGACAGAAGCAGAAAACCGTTTACTATTGTTATGCCGCCTCCAAATATTACAGGACAGCTTCATATGGGACATGCCCTTGATAATACAATGCAGGATATTTTGATTAGATTTAAGAGAATGCAGGGCTATGAAGCCTTATGGCTTCCGGGAACTGATCATGCATCAATTGCCACAGAAGCTAAGATTGTAGAAAAAATGCGTGAAGAAGGCATTACCAAGGAAGATATTGGGAGAGACGCATTCTTAGACAGAGCATGGGCGTGGAAAAAGCAGTACGGCGGACGTATTGTTTCACAGCTTAAAAAGATTGGTTCATCCTGTGACTGGGACAGAGAAAGATTTACCATGGATGAAGGCTGTTCAAAGGCGGTAAAGGAAGTTTTTGTTAATTTATATAACAAAAAGCAGATTTACAAGGGTGAAAGAATTATTAACTGGTGCCCTCATTGCCTTACATCTATTTCAGATGCAGAGGTAGAATATGAAGACCAGGC
>NZ_CAKVZL010000103.1:0-6737 GCF_934835595.1 Eubacterium sp. AF15-50 | reverse complement strand
GTTTTGTGGTTCCCGGCTCTGTTGTTCCCGGTTCTGTGGTTCCCGGCTCTGTGGTTTCTGTCGACTTTATATTAATATTCACAATTGATACAGATACATAAGCCTCTTTAAAATATTCGTCATCAGAATAATAAATGGAAATGTACTCACCACTGTCTGAAGCCTTTAACGGGCCAAAATTATAATAATCATAGGGATACTCTGTTTTGGAACTCTCCTCTGCATCAAATTCCTTTGATATATATCTGTCAAACTTTTCTATGCCTGAATAAATTCCATTTCCCTTATTATAAATTTTAAAAATCTTACTATGTTGTGCAGACATCATAGTTCTGTAAACATACATTTTTACAGTATTACCTTCTGCTACCGTACCTTTTATGCCAATCCTGTTGTAGGCATCATATCTGTCATCTGATATTTCATAGGTTACTGAAATCTTTTTAAGTATACCTAATTTATCCGAAATATTTCCCGGCAAATCCTCCGGTTTTGCCTCATTTGTGTAGCATTTATTTTTTTCATCTAAAACCCAGTCACCCTTTAAACCAACTGTTGCTTCTAAGCCACTGTCTGCCACAATCTTTACCTTTTTAGGTAATACTGCTGCTATTTTTTTAAGACTCTCTGTATCATTCATACTCTTATAAACAACTAATTTAGAAAAGCCCTCCGGTGATACACTCTTTACATAAGATTGTGCCAGCTGTGACACATCAAAAAATTTCACTTCATATTTTATTGTGGCATCATCGCCTGTTTTTACATCTTTTAACCCGGTTATGGTAACACTATAATTATCTACATATTTATGATTTGTTGCATCTTTAGGCTGAACAAAATCAATAGTTGAAGTAGATATACTAGCGGTAGAATCCGAAGATTTACATATATAGCTTTCTCCTGTTGTAAGGTTCTTTACCGTAATTAAAACATTTCCCGGGTTCTGAACCTTTACATAATCTTTATTTAAATAAGTTGACCATACACATTCATCAGGATACACAACATTATTAGGCATATAACCTGCTGCCGGAAATGCTGAAAAAGGCTCTGTGTATCCGGTATTCCTGCTTTCACATATTTTTCCAATGGAAACATGTCCGCTATATCCAAACTGGACACTTGAATATTGAGGTGAAATCAATGCCATTCTGTGTCCTGTTGTATCCCATGTTCCATTTGACAGACTATATCCTTCATTCATCCAACTGGTAATTGAACCGAAAGGAGTTGCATAAATGGCAAGTATATTATGGTCAAGATTAAAACCTTTTTGCCACAATTCATCATCCATGTCATCTGGCTTACTGCTATTACTTATATAATGGTCAAATTGAAAGTTTCTATCTAAAGCCTGATACTGCAATGACTCATTTTGAACGCATTTTTTCAAAAGAGGCTTTGCCCCTGTAAGATATCTGTAAAAATTAGTCATTGCCTCCATAGAAGCTAATGTATCATCTGTTAAAATTCCCTGATTGTATGGTGCCTCTATGGATGCCGGTGTGGAATAATATGTAGATTCCTGCCCGTCAACATACGTCTCCCCTGCATTTTTTGCCTTTGAATACTCTGCTGCCACATCATCTTTGGTCCTTTGTCCAAATGTGGTGTTGTTATAATCATATACCACCGTTCCTGCTGCCTTAGCCATGTTAGCTGCAGTTATTGTACATACAACCAATAATGCTAATATTAATAAAATTCCGTTTAACTTAAGCTTATTTTTCATAACTTTTCCTTTCCTATGTAACTTTTATTTATTTTACTTCAGGTTCTTTTCTGCTGACCTCAACCATAGTTCTCTTCTATATTATATTATCTAAAATTTCTTTAAGCAACGACTATTATTGACAATAAATTTTTCCAATGGTACTCTTTAAACATAAATTAAAAGTAATTTTTTATTCCTATGATAATTTGAAACTACAGGAGGTGAATAATTATGGAATGTCCGTATTGTAATGCTAAAATGGAAGAAGGTAAACTGAAGCAAGACAGATATGCGTTAAAATGGAAATCTAATGAACGTCGTTCAAAAAACGTAAAACTCACCAGTTTTTTAACCCAGACTTATGTTGATGCTTATTTATGTAGGAGATGTAATAAAATTATTATTGATATTAATACGGAGGTATAATTATATTTCCGAAGTTTATATTGATAAAAAAAACAGTGGCAGCAAAAGAATGATTTCTACCTGATAGAAACTGTCCTTTCACTGCCACTAAATTTTTCATTTAACCAACTACCTGCTTTTTCCTGCTTACAAGATTTGTCAGAATTATAAATACCACACTAAATCCTATAACAATCCCACCGTTAATAAGCAACGGTTTTATTCCGTTAAAGTTCAATGTTTCCATACTTTTTATCAACTCATTGTTTTCCACAAAATAATATGTTGGAAGAACATGGGCTATTTTTAGTACATAGTCCGGCATATATTCAAAAGGTACGAAACAACCGCACAAAAATGAAGTTCCAAGAGCAATTACATTTACTATGCCGCCTATGGCATTTTTGTTTTGAGTAATGTTTCCTATTAAAAATCCAATTGTCAGACTGCATATGGCAAATATAAAAGAATTTATTACATATGCCAAACCATTTGATGTAAACATTGAATTTTTAAAGAGAATAGCACTTAAAATCATATATAACACCCACATTGCCAGAATAACAATGGCATTTGAAAATAGTACAATTCTATTATATTTTTTGTAGCTGAAGCTACTGATAATGGTTCGTTTTCTAACATTTTCTTCATTAATACTGGCTAAAATCATGCTAATGCAATACACGCATCCGGCTAAAAGAGCGTAATTTAGGAAATTAAAGTAACTGGTCATGCTTCCTAACTTTGAAGTATCAAGAGAACTTTTAATCGTAACTTTAGCCTCAGTTTCCACAGCACTATTTACCTTCCTTACTAATTCACTTCCACTATAGTAATCTTTATAAACCAGCACTGTCTTTATGTATTTTTCCACCAGCATTTCGCTGTAAGATGCATACTCATCTCCTGTTGTTTTGTATTTAATTTCCGGATTTTTACCATTTAACAAATCTTCTCCAAATTTTTTTGGTATATAAATCACAAAATTTACATCTCTGTAGAAAAGTGCATCATCCATCTTTTCCTTGTCCTTTGTATCTATGCCCGCTATTTTACAATGTTTGCTGACATAATCTACAAATCCTTCAGTAACAGTGTTGTTATTGTCATCATTTACAATTAAAATATCCGGTTTTGACTCTTCAAAATTAGTGGTGCTGTTGCCTGCCGACTGATTTATGGCTGTAATGGCAACTAACATTACCGTATATAAAATCAGCATTCCCTTTAATTTATTTAAAATTTTAAGAATTGTTTTAAATACTGTCATACTTTTCCCTCCTTAAACTTATGAAAGAAATTGTCAGGCAGATTACAACAAATACCAGTAAGTATGTAACATCCCTTAAATATCTGTCTAATGTATCGTAATAATACAGTGAATAAAATCCGTCTGTAATTAAATTGTTAGGATTAATCAGATTTATAACCGGCACGTTTTTGTCAATTACATACTTGAGAGTAACTCCCATCATACCTGATAGTACCGACAAAAACATGGTAATGGCTATGGTTATTCCTGTTTTTGCTCCCTCTGACATCCTAAATACCGAAGCAATTAAAACTCCCATTGAAATGCCTGCCAAATCTCCCACTGCTGAAAGCAGAATCACAAGAGGGGTATTGTCTCCAAAATCAACTTTTAGAACAAATCTTAAAAACAGTATTAAAATAGCAATTCCCACCATGCTTACAAGATAAGAGCCTATTGCCGAGCTTAAAACAATTATGCTTTTCTTATTAGGTGAAACTGAAATTCTCTTTCCTTTGCTGCTCATATTCGCCAGACAGTTATTAATTGCCGTCAGTCCTAACATTCCACAATACATACACGTCATAGCTATAAGGGTATAAAATTCAATTTGCATATAGCTTAAATTAGAGGCAGAAATATTTTTCATATTGACCTGTCCATTATTTATCTTTTCCAATATGTCTTTGGCAATTTTTTCCGGGTCAAATGATGTGCTTCCCTTTGCTATTTCATTTTCAACGGTTTTCTTAGTCAAATCCTCTATAATAGCCTTGTTCTGCCCTATTTCTGTTACAACAAACCTAATTAAAGTCTGGTATGTTCCGTTTTTCTTTACCACCACCTGTGGCTCTTCGTTTTTAAATATAATATAACCTTCTATATCTGAATCATCTAAAAGTGAATCCGCCTTTTCTTTTTTAACATATTTAATGTTAAACAGCTTATTCTCGCTGTCATCAGCTGACAGTTCTTTTAATGCCTCCTGATATATTTTCTGATTTTCAAACTGGCTGTCATTAACTACGGCAATGTCAAACACCTTTAATTTTTCATCTTTTTCTATGTTAGAAAATGCCATATTAAAAAATATTCCAAGAATAATAGGAAAGGCGAAAGTCCAGAAGATTAGTATTTTATTTTTAAACAATGTTTTAATTGTATATTTTAAATTATGTAAAAACATTAGTCTCTTAATTCCTTTCCTGTAAGTTTTAAAAATACATCATTTAATGTAGGCCCTACACGCTGTATCTTCTCTTCTATGTTAGCCTCTTTCTTTAATTCTTCACTTGTTCCCTGAGCAATTATTTTTCCTTTGTCCAAAATAATAATTCTGTCGCAAAGGATTTCTACTTCTTCCATGTAATGAGTTGTGTAAACAATAGTTGCCCCATTATCCCTTAACTTTTTAATACCGTCTAAAATATTATTTCTGCTTTGAGGGTCAACGGCAACTGTAGGTTCATCTAAAAAAATCAGCTTTGGCTTGTGGGCAATTCCGCAGGCAATATTAAGTCTCCTTAAAAGACCTCCTGATAACTGCTTTGGCAGGTATTTTTTAAATTCCCCAAGACCTACTAAATTAATTGCATCTTCCACATACTGCTTTCTGGTATTTTTATCTTTAATGTACAAGCCACAAAAATAGTTGATGTTGTCATATACGTTTAATTCGTTAAACACTGCAACATCCTGAAAAATTACACCTATTTTTGCCTTTATGTCATAAGAGTCCGGTTTCATTTCCTCCCCGAAAATTTTTATACTGCCTCCCTGATACTTTAGCAGTGCCAAAATAGAATTGATTGTTGTACTTTTTCCACTGCCATTGGGGCCTAAAAGCCCTAAAATTTCCCCTTCGTATACATCAAAGGATAAATTATCAACCGCCTTTTTTTCCTTGTATTCCTTTGTTAAATTGCTAACTTCAATTACTTTTTCCATATGCGAATCTCTCCTTGTTTTATGGTAGTGTCAAATTTACTACCCTATTTTCTTTATAAAACCTTTATTTTTAGGGAGTTTGCAATAAAAAGAGCATTGACCTCCCTTTTTTGGTATAATGTCAACGACGAAATCAACTTTATACAACGACAAAGGAGACAATGCTCATGGACATTATACTTTATCTACTTTAATTAATTCAATACCTTTACCAACAAAACTGCTGGCTTTTAAATTTTATCTGCAGATATATTCCTCTCAGACAGTGGGCTTTTGACGATTCCCACTCTCCGAAATACCAGAAATTCAAAACCGATGAACTTCCTGTCATCAAAACTTTCATCAAACAGGACTGGCAGTTTCTTCTAAAGTATTACGAATGGAAATATCATAAATTTCTGAAACCTGTACAGAGACGTAACGGCCGCACAATTTCCGAAGATATATGCTGTCCTGTCTGTGGTGCGCCTCATCACTACATATATGACAACAATGGGAATAACGGTCAGTATCAGTGCAAAGTCTGTGGTCAGACATTCTCTTCCGGGGAACACACCACAACCCCATTGCGTTTCTTCTGTCCGCACTGTAGCCACAGTCTTGTTGCTATTAAAGACAGATCCTTTTTCCGTGTACACAAATGTATAAACCCTAAATGCCCTTACTATCTCCACAACCTTGATAACGTTGACCCGGAGCATCTGAAAGAATACTTCGGGAAAAATAAATATAAACTCCACTACATCTACCGTGAGTTCACTGTGGGTTTCTTTAAGATGGACATTTCCTCTCTTCCGAAAAATGCATCTTCTCTTAAATTTACAAAACACAACTCCCATATTATGTCTCTGTGCCTGACCTTTCACATTAATCTTGGTTTATCACTTCGCAAAACCTCTCAGGCTCTTAAATATTTTAAAAAACTTCCCAAAACCTTCAGATTCATTGCTGACGGTTACAGCGCCTATCCTCTGGCATCAAGCAGACCAATTATGTTAATCACCTCGATAATTTTTTAAGCTGTTATGTTTTTGTTCATTAACATAACAGCTTTATCAGATGACAAACTTAAACATCTGTGTATCCCCAACCTTTAAATAATGGAATCCATAACACATTTCTAAATTTCTCATATGATAATCGGAATTCATCACTCAGTACATTTCATCATCTTCTATCTTTCCGGCAATAATAGCTTTCTTTATCGTTTTCCAATAATTGTTATAAACCGTGTCTGTTACTTTCCCTTCTCTGATTTTAATATCAGCCTAAAAGGTGGATACATCCATCCTAACTCAGGGGAACATATGGCAGCTTTTATAGGATTTCACTTTTTTGTCGCATTTTAAAATTATTTTACATCTTCAATTTTTACAGTACTATCTCCATCTGTAAATAGACTATATACTCTAAACC
>NZ_CAKVZL010000102.1:0-6898 GCF_934835595.1 Eubacterium sp. AF15-50 | reverse complement strand
GACTGCGTATGGTCTGTTCTATAAAGTGCAGCAGTTCGTGTTGTTCCTTGCATTTGGACTACGAGATGCCATTACGCCGATTATAGCTTTTGCCTATGGAATGGGAAATAAAAAGCGAATCAAGGCGGGAATAAAATACGGCCTTATATATACGGGAATCATGATGATTTTAGGAGTCCTTATTACGGAAATATTTCCGGGGGCGTTTGCAACATTGTTTAATGCAGGACAGTCAAGGGAGTATTTTATCAGTGCAATGAGGATTATTTCAATTAGCTTTATTTTTGCCGGAATCAACATAGCATATCAGGGAATTTATCAGGCATTAGAGGGCGGTATAGCATCCCTTGTAATTTCTCTGCTTAGACAAATGGTTATTATATTACCTCTGGCAGGAATTTTTTCTGTTGCCGTAAGAAATGGTCATATGGGAGTTTCGCTGATTTGGTGGGCGTTTCCAATAACAGAGATTATAGCCTGTCTGGTGGGATATGCATTTTTGAAAAGGATAGAAAAGAGGGAAGTGGAAAGTTTAAGTTAAGATTTGTAAGAATACACTGGTTTAAAGAAGAAATACTATATAAATAGGAATTTTATATCCTAAATATTGATTTATCTCCTAAAAAGCAATAAAATTTAGGAGATAAATTATGGATTGGGATAAAGGGATGAGAAAACAATGGAAGGTTATATGATTTTATTTGTAATAATGATTATTATAGGAATAATCATTATTGTATCAAGTATATATAATAGACAAAAAATAGCACCGTGGCTTTTGATTACCTTGTGCTTAATAGGTATTTTTATGGCAATTATTTCATGGGTAATGCTATTATGTTTGGGCTTTTTTATGAGGTAAGGAAGTAATCAAAGGAAGTGTTGTGACGAAAGATGTTCCATCAATGGTGGTGGCTGCCGGAAATCCTTGCAGGGTAATTCGCAGAGTATGTGAAGAAGATAAAATTCAGGCAAAGGATTTGGCATTTTAGAAAAATAAAATTAAAAAAGTCGCAAAAATTGCGAAAACTAAAAGTGTGGGATTATCCTGGAGAGGTGATTGGACCAGCCCGGTGGATATTCCACATTTTTATTTGGGAGAATGGGGAGACACTCCGCTGTATTTAAAAAAGAAATACAAAGATTATGATACTTTTAGAAAATCATGGACAGCTAAAGTTAGCAATGGAAAGGGATTACGAATATGGAATCGAACCAAGACAAGAGCCATTAGGAAAGTGCCAAATGGCAAAAAGGTGGAAGTAATGTTTGTAAAAGGGAAATATGCAAAAGTCAGATACAGGGGAACTGTCGGTTATATGAAATCAGCTTATTTGAAGTAGTGAAAATTGACAGAGGTAACAGGGAAGCATTGGTGACGGATGCTTCCTTGTTGTATATAGAATGGAATATATTAAAATTATACGATATGTGTTAAAATGATTTATTGGCACAGGCAATTTTACAGGAAATACGAATTTTAAGGAAATACTTAATATGAAAGAAAAATCATTAGCAATTCAGGCAGGTATATTGGCATCTGCCGGGCTTACTACAAAAATAATAGGATTTGTTTACAGAATACCTATGGCAAATATATTGGGAAATACGGGAAATGGTATATATTCTGTGGCATTTGGAATCTATGGAATTGTTCTAACACTGTCTTCCTACAGTATGCCGATTTCCGTTTCAAAACTGGTATCTGAAAAGGCAGCAGTAGGAAGTAAAGAAGATTCAATTAAAGTTTTCAGGGTGGCAATGCTGGTTTCAGTTATCGTTGGAGCATTGGCTGCAATGGGATTATATTTTGGAGCGGATGGGCTGGCAGGAGTGTATAACAAAACAGGATTGGAAATGCCATTGAAGGTTTTGGCACCTACTACGTTTATCGTTTCAGTTTTGGGATGCTTTAGAGGTTACTTCCAAGGATATGGGAATATGGTACCAACTGCACTGTCACAGATTATTGAGCAGATAATTAATGCAGTAGTAAGCATCATTGCTGCCGGACAAATTACAGTTTTGATTATTGGGAGCAATAATGAAGCTGCATTGAGAGCAATGGGTGGAACCATGGGAACATGTGCAGGGGCAATGGCGGCACTTGTTTGCGTAATGATAATTTATTATAAAAATAATTCCGGAAACAAAATCAGAATGTCCGTATCCTATACTGAGGTAAAAGAAATATTTGCGTCATTATTATCCCTTATGATTCCAATAATATTAAGTCAGACAATTTACCAGATAGGATATACGGTGGATGATTATCTTTTCGCTGATATTATGAGCTTAAAGGGTTTTAAGGAAACGTATATCACTGATTTGCAGGGTGTTTTTAATACGCAATATACCCAAATGATAAATTTGCCAATTGGAATGGCTACAGCATTTGGTGTTTCCGTTATTCCTAAACTGACTACGGCATTTTCCACGAAAAATAAGTTGAAAATTAATCATAATATAGCTCAACTTATTAAAATGACAGGCATGGTAGTATTGCCGGCAGCAGCAGGTCTTACATTATGTTCTGATGAAATAATGAGAGTGCTTTTTCCAAATCTGAGAAGTTTACATAATTTGGCTGCAAATCTGTTATTGTATGGTAGTATATCGGCAGTTTTATATTCATTCTCAACTATTTCAACGTCAATACTTCAGGGATGTAATTATTTTAAGGTACCTGTAATGAACAGTGGAATATCCTTGGGTGTACATATCGTGTTGGTTGTATTTATGATTAAATATACGGATTTGAGAGCCTACGGATTACTTATTGGAGATATTATTTTTCCACTGCTTATATTGATTTTAAATGCAGTATTTATTAAGAAAAAAATATCGCCACAAATCCACTGGAAAAATGCCATTTTAAAGCCTTTGGTAGGAACTTTCATAATGGGAATTGCTATTATAATATTTAAAGTATTGGTAAGAAATACGAATATAAGAAGTCTGTTTTTACTGGTAGCAGAAGTTGTAATTGGAATTGTGGTGTATGGGGGATTTACCATTAAGTTTTTAAAACAGGGAGAACTAAGTTAATTAAATTAATCAACAAATTAAAATAATTAAGTAACGATTAACTAATGTAAAGCCGAATAAATGCTATAATCATATAAGTTAGAAAATACTTATCAGTTTGAAAGGAATAAAATCCATGAAGAAAGCATTGATTATTATATTTACATTGCTAATCGTTATTTTTGCAGCAAATATTATTTTTTATATAATTACTGACGACACGGTAGTCGGCGTGGTGGATGATAATATTGTTAATAGGGAAAAGACCTTAGACGAATTTTTTAATATAAAATCCCAAAATCTTGCAACTCATACATATTCAGAGAATGTTAGCTCAATAGACGGATACAAAATAAAATTATTAGAATCTGCCATAGATACAAAAAATCATAAGGGTTATTTCAAATTTGAATTGACTTCAAAAGACACAGATATGAGAAAAGTTTTTACAAACGAATCTCCGAAAAATCAACAAACCTTTTGTGAAGAACAAGATGGATATGGACGGTTTGAGTTTTTTGTCAGTCCAGATATGGGAACCGGTACCATAGGTGAAGATGGCGGATTTATAAAACATAAGAACAAGATGTTTATCTATTATTCCTATAACATAGAAGGAACTGATGTTAGTGAACCAAAGGAAGTTTATTTATGGGACAGAAATGTTATAAGTAATGATTCTTCTACTTCCCATGAAAGCAAGATTGCTGACCAATTTGTAATTAATTGATAGGTATATGGAAAATGAACCGGGTAAATTCGATTCTCATATTAAAATTGACAATATGTGCATATTAAGGTATCATACAAATAATAAATAAAAGTGTTTTTATACAAAAACAAATAACAGAAAGGCAAAAATGAAAAATTCGAGGGAGGAAAGATGAAGGTAAATAAGAAAATAACGATAATATGCACATTGGTAGTATTGATAGCTGTAATAGCCGGGGTAATAATTAGGCTTAATAGTGAAGGAAAAGCAAATGTGTATGTTAGCAACTGGAATGGAAAAGATAACAGATATGCAATTTGTCAGATAAATGATGAAAAACGAATCAAAACAAACTATGGTGAATGTTGGACAAGATTTTATTCAACCAAAAGTCTGGATGATTTTGAAAAAGAAAATCCCAAAGATTTTATAGAAAATTACGATTATTACACAGATAATTATAAGAATAAAGCAAAATTGTTTTACAATGATAATAATTATTATGTAATTTATAAATCAGAAAAAGACAATGTTTATTGCGCAGATTGTTGTTGTAGTGTCATAAACGGTGCAGTGAGAAATGATATTTACATACCTACGCCTGCAAGTGTGAATTTAAGTAAAGAGATATCAGAATTATATGATAACGATAAAGATTCACTGGTGGGATTTATGTTTGACAATGTATCCTTTGACGATGCTGTTAAGTTCTACAGCAGAATGTCAGAAGAATATGTAACTATTGACAAAACCAATAAGAAGATAACGGTTTCAGGTTTTCATAATAAGGATAAGAAAATTCTTGATAAATTTTTTACCATGGATTGGAATAATCGTACATATTCATACACGGACATGGAGGGGAAAAACATTGTTTATGATGAAAAAGGCTATCATGAACAGTAATATGTCTTTTCATTATCACAAAAATCTATAATTTTCAAGACTGTTACTTGCCTGAAAATGGCGGTATAATCACCAAACTAATATATATTGTGAGGTGTTTATGGAGAGCAAAAAATAGCTTGTAATGTTAATGGAAAAGTATCAGGTGGAAAATATTCTTAGGGTAAACGAATATACGGAAAAATTTGGACTTACCCTTTCAATGGAGGATGCCCGGGTACTGGCAAAATCGAAAAATGAAACTTTGAAGGAAGAGCAAAGGGTGGAATTGGGAGAAAGTATACTTCCAAAAATCATCCTTTGCTTTTGTGATTCTAATTACATTGACCAAAATAATTTTATAATATATGTAATATTATGCTACGACACACATTAGCATGTATATTTATTGGTAAAAACCTTATGAATAAGGCGAAAAAGGAAGATTATGCTAAACTGAAAAGTGGCATAATTAAGTTTTCAAGAGAAGATTTAACTAAACACTTTAATAAATATATTCAGGAGATTATAATTAAAAAGTGGGATGGCAACAGAAAATTAGAGGAATACTTAAAGGGAGACATAGACGATTTCGTTGTCGATTTGAAGAACGGAGCAGAGCATAATTGTCTTGAAAAAGTAGTGGTTTTATAAAAGCGATAGGTAAAGGATGGATAAGATGGTTAGAAAACATATAATTTTTTATGGAAGAGTTCAGGGAGTAGGTTTTAGATATTATTCAGTATATAAGGCAAGAGCTTTAGGTCTTACGGGATGGGTTAGAAATCTTTATGATGGAACAGTTGAAATGGAAGTACAGGGGAAAGAGAGCGAGATAGACCAGTTAATAATTTTTTTGCAAAATCAGCGATTTATTCTCATAGAGGATATGAAAGTGAAAAAACTAGCTGTAGTTGATGAAAGAGACTTTTATGAAAAATAAGAGAAAAAGCATAATTGCTATCAAAAATAAAGCATAAAAACAGATTTAATAGTTTGTTTACAAAAAAACAACAAAAAATTTACAAAAAATATTGTTCCGAAATGAATTTTCATACGTTGTTAATTATAAGAGGATGATAATTAAGAACGGAGGTGTTTTATGAAAAAATTTATTAAGGGGAATTGTATGAAAAGGGCAGTATCATTAGTGTTGATTGTAGCTTTATCATTAAGTGTTGCAGAATCAATAGGAAGTACAAAAGTGGTGTATGCAGAAGAAAGTAATTTAGCTACAAGTCAGCCGGAAAATACTGACACTTATGTAGAAAATGTAGAACCCGTCAAGCCGGTTATTACCTTAAAGAGAAAAAATAAGAAGGTTACGGTTACTATAAAAAACTGGCAGGAAAATACCGGATATCAGGTTTACGTGAAAAAAAGGGGTAAATACAAACAGATTAAGACAATTAAAAAAAATAAATATTCCTTTAAATTTGATAAAAGAAAATTATGCAGGGTAAAAGTAAGGGCAGCGAAAAAAGTAAATGGCAAAACCGTATTTAGTGACTTTGCCAAGAAAACATTAGATTATGGATTGACTAATGCTGACAACTGGTCTGATGCATATAAGGTTATGCATAAATACCTGAAAAACAATAACCAATATATGGGGCGAAAAGGAATAAGATGTTTTTATTTATTGGAACTTAAAGGGGAATGTTTTATTAAGGTGAGGGATTATGATGAACCTGGTGTGGGTAATGGTAATTTGTATCGGCTAATGTGCATAAGAAAAACAGTAAATCATAACACGAAGGTTCGTAAAAGTTATAATGTAAAATTCGAGATGAGATGTGATTATGAAGTACCTGCATTATACGGGAAGATGCTTATTATGAAAAACGGAAAAATAATTTTAAAAGTCAAATCCGGAAAGCTTGTAAATAAAAAGCTGAAGATACGAAAAAGATATAGAATAGTATTGAAGGAGTTAGATGAAGACGGCAAGCTATTCTATTAATTAGTTGGCAAGAGAGAGCAAATTCATATGGTGATGTAGGGAGGGCATTACGGTACAAGAGAGTTGAATAGGAGGGTTAGTTTTATGAAAAAAAGAATATTAAAGACAATACTAGTATTATTGCTCGCAATCTCAACATTGTTGGACAATGTGCAGCCAATTTATGCGGTAGAAAACAACCAGAACACAAGTCAGCCGGAAAACACTGACACTTATGCAGAAAATGTAGAACCTGTCAAGCCGGTTATTACCTTAAAGAGAAAAAATAAGAAGGTTACGGTTACTATAAAAAACTGGCAGGAAAATACCGG
>NZ_CAKVZL010000101.1:0-7168 GCF_934835595.1 Eubacterium sp. AF15-50 | reverse complement strand
ATTCTATGCTTCCCTCCAAGAACCCCAATAAAATCAAGGCTTTCCTTAAAAGAGAAAACACAGTTGTGAACAATGGTTCACAACTGTGTAAAAAATCTTTTTACCCCCGCTCTTGACAAAGAGCCAAAACTTCATCATTATAATGAAATTTTTATAATATAACGGTCTACTTTATTTTATAATTATTATTTCTTTAAAATTCTAACTTTTTTAGGTTTTGACCACTTCTTGCAGCCAACGGCTCTAACTCGTACAAAAAGTTTCTTTCTCTTTTCAAATGCTTTTTTAGAAATTGTTACTTTTTTATATTTCTTTACTGTCTTTGTTACAATAACTGATGTAAACTTTTTATTCTTAGAAACCTGTACCTGATATCTTTTAGCACCTTTAACTTTTCTAAATGAAAGCCTGATGTTCTTTGCATTTTTCTTCTTTGTTGCTTTCTTTACAACTGTTGTTTTTAATGCTTTGTTTGGAGTCTTTTTCTGTGTTTTCTTTGTTGTTGGAGAGGCTGTTGTTCCTTCAGGTTTTGTTTCACCTGAAGCTGTTGTTCCCTCAGGTTTTGTTTCACTTGGATTTGTTGTTCCTGGAGTAACCGGCGTTACACCTTTCCCAATCTTATAATCTCCATAAAGACCATCCTTTGCTCCATTTGTAGAAACTCCTTCATTCTTGTCTGCCTTCTCGTCTTCTCCTGCCTTAACCATACGCTGGTAAACACGAACATAATCAACTAACATTGTTCCTGATGTAAAACTGCTGTCAGGTACATAACCACTGTCAAATGTTCCACCTGCTGCAAGATTTAAAATAAGGTAAAATCTCTGGTCAAACGGTGCATATGCATTTCCTCTGTCTGAGCCTGAATACCACTCACCATATGTACATTTGAAATAGCATTTGCCATCACAGTAAATCTTAATATTTTCAGCATCCCACTGAACACTGTATACATGCCAGTCGTCAATGCCTGTCTTTTTATTACCATCTCGTGTTATGTTAAATGCATCTGATGTATTAATATTATTTGGCCACTGTGCACCATAATGTAATGTACCAAATACCATATTTGGTGTTCTTCCACGTCCTTCAAATACATCTATTTCACCTGATAATGGCCATGAACCATAACGTGAGTCATTTGGAAGCATCCACATAGCAGGCCATATGCCTGTACCTGTAGGCATTTTTGCTCTGAAATCAACTCGTCCGTATTTCACTGAGAATTTATCTTTTGTTGTAATCTTTCCTGATGAATACTGCGCAGTTGCTTTCTTAGATGGATCACCTTTTTCTGTAAATACCTTTGACTGCTTTTTCATAAGAATATTTAATGCACCATCTTTTACTGATACATTGTCTCTTGTGTAGTATTCAAGTTCCTGATTTCCCCAACCGGCTGTGTTAATATCGTCTTCTTTAAGTAAGAATCCTTCATCATATGACCACTTGCTTGTGTCAAGAGATGCACCATCAAATTCATCATTGAAAATCATCTTCCAACCTGCCGGTGTATATGCATTTGAATTGTCATTTACTTTAATATCTGACATATCTGATGGAAGTGTTGGCTTATAAGATGTATTTCCTTTAATTGTATACAATACATAGTTATTGCTTGCATCTCCACCTTTTTTACCATCAATAGGATATGTGACTTTTATTTCTGTATCCTGTCTTACAGGCTGGAGCCAAAGTCCATAAACATGATCAACAAAATAACCCCACTGACTGCTTAGTGAATATTTGTTGTAACCACTTCCTTCATATACCCATCCACAGGCTGCAACATCTGTAAGTGGAATCCACTTTCCATCTACCTTAACTTCGTATTTAAATAAATCCAAATCATCTTTTATAGCTTCTGTTCCACCAATTTTTGGAAGTGGAATACCAACTGATGCTGTACCACTTGTGCTTGCATCGTATGATGTGCCATTATATGCTGTGATTTTGTAATTTGATCTGGTTGGCTTTGTATATGTAACTTTTACATCCTGATGTACATTTGGATTTGACTTTGATGCAAATCTTAACGTAAATGACCAACTGATATTTGTAAACCAATATCCACCATCACCATCTGAGTAATATCCAAAGTTCTGATCCCACAGAAATCCTGATGCTGCATTGCCTAAAAACTGAACAAATCCTTTTCCGTCATTGTTGTCTACTGTAATGTTAACATCATCCTGAATCTGTTCATACTTGATACTCTTGTCTCCATTAAATGTCCATGCTCCCCAATGTGTAGCTGAACCACCTGTTGTATCTGCCTGAATATTTGTTTCTGTTGTAGAAATACTTGTAAGCTTATACTTTGAAAGTTTGTTAAGTTCCAATTTGTAATCAAGATTTATGTTATTTGTTTTTCCATGGAAACGGAAATATGTTGTTTCTGTAAGTTTCATCCAGCAAACCCAGCCACCCCATGACTGATATTCCCATGCCCAAGTGTCATTCCACTTAAAGTAACTTACATCTTCAATTTTCTTCCATTCACCATTTGTTCCGTTTTCCTGTTTAACATAAACCTGAATGTCTTTTTCCACATCTGCAATGGAAAGTTCACTACTGGCTTTTCCGTTAAACTTTGGCATTACAAATCCATAGCTGACTGTACCAACTCCTGAATGTGTAATTGTTGGTCCATCATTTGTTGAATAATAATCCATTGATGAAACAACTTCTGCCGCTGCTCCCTTTACATCACTACCTGAAAAAACTACTCCTGCTGAAGTAAGCAACAATGCTAGAGACATTACAACAGAAATTAATTTTTTCATAGTTTTTCCCATACTAAAAAATTCTTTCATAATACTTCCTTTCTTTTCCCTTACGGAAATAATCTCGCTATACTGCCTTTTAATTATATGAATATTCATTTTTTCTTTAAATGGTCTGTATTTTTATATGGTATTCAAATTTTATAAAAACGTTTTAATTATTATAATAACTTTTTCTTTTGGCACCAATATGTACTTCTGATTTGCAATGTGGGCAAATCTTTGTTGTAGCTGGAGCAGGTTCCTCTTTTCTTCTTAATTTATTCATAAACTTCACAATCATAAATACTACAAATGCCATAATCAAAAAGTTTATAAGTTCTTAAATAAATGTTCCATAATTAAGTGTTGCTGCCCCGGCTTTTTGTGCCTCAACCAAAGTTTTATAACTGCCACCGTCAAGTGCAATAAACAGATTGCTAAAATCAATTAATGTGGTCAATATCCATATCACCTTTTCTGAAACTACGTCCACACTTAATACATTTATACCAACCATTGTTGTTATCATATGCATCATTTTTATCAAAATAATTGCTTCTATAACCCTTATCTTCTCTCCTTTCTGCTTGTTTTTACTCTGTAGCTAAACTTTTTTATAGTTTTTGGATTATTATACTACAGCTATAAAAATATTACAATTATATATCATATAATTTGAGGTGATTTCATGAAGGATATTGATTTCGATTCTATTGGTAAGAAATTAAAAGAAATACGAACACACAAAGGTTTTACTCAGAAATTTGTTGCATCTTCTGTTAAAGTGAATACCAGCCATATTAGTAACATAGAAAATGGTAAGATTAAAATCTCCCTTACCACACTTGTTAATGTATGCAATGTTTTAGGTACTACTGTTGATTATGTACTAAAGAATTAATATAACGACTCTTCTTCTGCTGTAGATAGAGCTATATTATCAGGACTTCACAAATGTAACCGTACTTGAATCCCTCCTTAATTATATAACCGAGCAAACCCCTAATTATATTATAATCTTATATAATCGTTTTTTCCACAAAAAAAACGCCCCAGCCTAAGCCAGAGCGTCATTCTTCTTCCATATCAAATTACCTTAAACATCTTCTGCGACATTGGTTTCTCTTTCTTCTGATCAACCTCCGCCTGTGCTTTCCTAAACTCTTCCATTCTCTTCAATTCTTCCTCAGCGTCATCGAATCCGATATGCGTGTACACATTCATTGTGACTGATATATCCGAATGCCCCATGAGGTATTGTAATGTCTCGGAAGACACATGCTATGCTGAGCCACTGCTTCTGTCCTCCAGGCAACTTCATCCCCCACCCTACGATATAGATATCATATCCGTCCTTCATGTTCACAATTAACTCGTGAGCTCCCGCCTCCTTTGCCGCCTCCACGACCTCTTCTCTCGTGTTTTCTTTGCATTACATAACCATTAACAGCCAACAGCCAAAAATCTGCAGGCTACTATTATTATCCATACACTCTTTTCAAAGATATCAGTGGACAGATTCATATATTATCTCTTTCTGTAAAGCATCATTGCTTCATAAGGTTTTAAGGAAATCTTTGACTCTTCTATTTTTTGTTCAGAATAGTTGCCCAGCAATGTTTCGAAACCCTTCAGATCCATTCCACTATCCCATACAACTTCTGTTTTATAGAAGTTACAGACTACCAGCATTTTTCCCTCTCCGTAAATTCTTTCATATGCAATAACGGATGAATGTCTTACATCTAACGGCCTGATATCACCATATGCAATGATATCCAGCTCTTTACGTAAAGCTACGAGCTTTTTATAGTAGTTGAAAATGGATGTTTCATCATGCAGCTGGCTCTGTGCATTAATCTTGGTATAATTTTCATTCACACCAATCCATGGCATTCCCTTGGTAAAGCCACCGTAATTTTCACCATTCCACTGCATTGGTGTTCTTCCGTTATCCCTGGAATGAATCTGGATAATACGAAATGCATCTTCTTTAGAAAGACCTTTCTGTTGCAGGATTTCATAATGGTTCAAACTTTCTACATCACGAAATTGACTGATGTCAGTGAAATCGGTATTTGTCATACCAATCTCTTCACCCTGGTAAATATATGGAGTACCGCGAAGTCCATGAATTATGGTCGCAAGCATTTTAGCTGACTTTTTCCAGTATTTTCCTTCATCACCAAATCTGGAAACCGGACGCGGCTGATCGTGATTGCACCAGAACACTGCATTCCAGGCATGATTCTTGGCCATTCCAATTTGCCAGCTAAAGAGAATATCTTTCAATTTCTGGAAATCTGTTGGTACAAGCACCCATTTTTCATTCCCCATAAAGTCAACCTTTAAATGATGGAAGATAAATACCATGGAAAGCTCATGGCTGTCTTCACCTGCATATTCAAAACAATTTTCCATAGATGTGCTGGACATTTCACCGACAGTAATAATTTCTGCATCCTGTCCGAATGACTCCGCATTTAATTCTTTCAGGTACTGATGGACGTTTGGTCCGTCAGTGTAAAATCTACGGCCATCCCCTTCGAAATCATCTTCGAATTTATCTTTGCTGATAAGATTCACTACATCAAATCGGAAACCCTTGACACCTTTGCTCATCCAAAAACGTACAACCTTCTGAACCTCTTTACGCACCTTGGGGTTATCCCAGTTCAGATCCGGCTGTTTTACATGGAATAAATGCAGATAGTATTCATCCATTTCCGGCACATATTCCCATGCACTTCCTCCGAACTTACTTTCCCAGTTTGTGGGTGCACTGCCATCCTCTTTTCCTTTTTTGAAAATATAATAATTCTTATATTTTTCATCTCCGGCCAATGCTTTCTGGAACCATTCATGATTGCTGGAGGTATGGTTAAATACCATATCCAGCATCAGTTTGATGCCACGCTTCTGTGCCTCTCTGGAAAGCTCTTCAAAATCTTCCATCGTACCGTAACGGGGATCAATGTTATAGTAATCCTCCACATCATAACCGTTATCATACTGGGGGGACACAAAAAACGGAGTCATCCAAATATAGTCCACGCCCAATTCTTTTATATAATCTAACTTTGCCGTCACACCCTTTAAATCCCCAAAGCCATCTCCGTTGGTATCATAAAAGGATCTGGGATAAATCTGATATACAGTACTTTTTCTAAAATCTGTCATACAATTCCTCTTATTCTATCTTTGCTACTGTTGTCTCTTTTTCAATTGCATAAATGCCTGTCATAAATACTATATTTTCCATATTACCTGGCTCAGCAATAACGCAAATGATCGTATCAACATAACCTGCTTCACTGATTTTCTTTTTATCAAATTTGATCAGGGGTGTTCCGGCAGATACCTTCTGACCTTCTTTTACAAGGTATTCAAAACCGTCACCTTTCATGGCTACAGTATCAATTCCGATATGTAAAAGGATCTGTGCACCGTTTGCAAGTTTTAAACCACATGCATGACGTGACTCCTGCATAAGTAAGTTGACTGTTGCATCAGCCGGAGCATAAACAGTTTCATTCTCCGGAATGATTGCACATCCTTCACCCATGGTTCCTGCGGAAAACACACCGTCATTCACTTCTTTTAATGCAATCACATCACCTGTTGCAAATGCCTTTAATTCTGTTACCTCTGCTGATTTAACTTCTTCTACTGATTTAACTTCTTCTGCTGATTTAACTTCTTCTACTGTTTTAACTTCTTTTGGCTGAAGTTTTGTTTTACCAACCATAACTGTTAATACAAATGGAACTGCTACGGCAATTAACATACAAATAGCAAAGGTTAACATGGATTGAGGCTGCATGGAAAGGATTCCCGGAAGACCGCCAACACCGATTGCATTTGCTGTACTGTTTGTAGCTACACAGACAATTGATGCACATGCAGAACCAATCATACCGCAGATGAAAGGATAACTGTGTTTCAAGTTTACACCAAACATTGCCGGTTCTGTAACCCCCAGATAACAGGAGATACATGACGGAATGTTTACTTCCTGCGCCTGGGCATCATTTTTCTGAAGATAGATCATGCCTAATACTGCGGAACCCTGTGCGATATTGGACAAAGCAATCATTGGCCATAACATTGTTCCGCCAAAGTCAGCAATCAACTGTAAGTCAATTGCATTTGACATATGATGAAGTCCTGTGATTACAAGCGGTGCATACACAAAACCGAAGATTGCACCGAATACAATTTTCAGTGGTCCTGTGATTCCTGCGTATACAACGGAGGAAATGACAGAGCCGATTTTCCATCCGATTGGTCCAAGCACAAAGTGTGCTGCCATAACAGAGAGTACTAAGCTACAGAAAGGTACCACGATCATAGAAATTACGGATGGACAGATCTTCTTGAAGAATTTTTCAAGATATGCC
>NZ_CAKVZL010000100.1:0-7350 GCF_934835595.1 Eubacterium sp. AF15-50 | reverse complement strand
AACAAGTATAACTGTTCCAATTGTAAGATTATTAGGTATAAAAATAGCAAGTTCCACTACAAGTGCAATAATAAGATATACCACCATAGCAAAACCTGCTGCCATATACATATTTTTTAAAGCTCTTTTAGATAATTTTTCGTACATATTAGTCCTCCTGTAAATAAACTTACTGTAAGTTTACCATATAGTTCATGACTAATCTACAAAAATCATCAATTGCCTTTATTCACCTATATTGTTTTTCATCTTTGTTAGGGATAATATTCTATGCCTTCGCTTCCCCCAATACTGTAATATCCTTTTCAATTTTTTCCTCTACTTCGTCTTTTATATTTTCCGGAAGTACCTCTAAAGTAAAGGCTGCCACTGAAAAAGGAACTGCGAAAAGGCTTGCCATATATCCGAACTCCTTACATGTAAAGTACGATATAGCAACTCCCACATGAAACCATATAAGAGAATTGCCATAAAATTTGCCTTTTTCTAACTGCTCCGGATTTTTGTCTAAAAGATATTCAGTAAAACCGATTACACACTGTTTCAAGTTATTAGTTGAAAAAATTGTTGCACTATTATATTTTCCAACGCCGTGAAAAACACTCCACTGGGTTGACATCATAAAAAATATAGGAAGAAGTCCCACCAGAGGATTGATACTTTTTGGCATGAAAAACAATGCAATCATAATTATAATTTCCACGGTAATTGCGTATTTCCTTGTATTAACATTAGTCCTTTTCCCTAAGCAAACACAAATTGCGATTGCCGTAATGTAAAGCACAAAAGCTAAAATTCTTAAGAAAAAATCAAAATAATTTTTTCCTAAAAGAGTACACACAATATCTATCATATTCGTAGTCTGGGCTGATCCCATATTTTCAAATCCATTAACTATGGCATATGCCCCAAAAAATCCACCAATTATGCACATAAGGCTATGAATGTACATTTCTTTACTTCGGAAGTTCATTTTCTAACACCATCCTTTATGTTTTCTTCCGAGATACTATCATAGCACTTTTTTGAAAATTGGCAAATTTATTTCTTATAATTCTCATAAGAAGGCTTTTTATAATCAGTTTCTTTCCATATTTTGTCGGCAACTCCTGCCCACTCTTTTGCATATTCACTACATTTTCCGCACAAATGCTCTACCGTCTCCGGTGATTGCAGGTCTGTTGACTTAGCTCTTGTCTCCTTCACCATTCTCTGAAGAATTTCAGGATTTTCCAACATAGGACATGGTCTTAAATGATTTTCGTTAAAAGGCTGATTATTTCTGTATGCCATAAACAATGGGCTTTTCAATATTTCCAATAAAGATTTTTCCCTAATGTTGGAATCTGAATAATGTATAAACACACATGGTTCAGCATCACCATTGGCATTAATATGTATAACTTGTTGGTAAGTATTATTATTTGAGTATTTTTAGAATATATTCTGAAATCCGTTTATAAATTAGTCGTACAAACCTATTTTCTTGTTTTTCCGGTTTTTACCTTACACCAATATGAATAAACTCTCTTTCCTTTTACACAATAATACGTTCTTATTCTCACATAATATTTTTTCTTTGTTTTTAACTTCTTTATGGTCTTTGAAGTTGTTTTATAGTTTTTGATTAAAACTGTCTTTGCCTTTTTAAACTTCTTAGATGTGGAATACTGTATCTGGTATCCTTTTACCCCCTTAATCTTCTTCCAGCTTATTTTCAATGATTTCTTAGCTTTTTTAATAGATTTAATGGATGTAGTTTTTGGTCTTGTAACCTTAGTTGATGTTCCGGAAGTAGTTGTAGGTTTAGATACAGGCTTTGTGGTAGAAGGTTCTTTTGTAGTTTCTTCTCCACCTGTCACCTTTATATCTACAGATTTTACCAGGCGTGCATCACTTATGGTAAGTTCACCATTCCTACATTCTAATGTTGCCATATGCATATGAAAACCTAAATTATATTTGCCCAGGTCTAAACCTGATTTTTCCAAATCTATTATTAGCAACTTATCTGTATCATATAAAGATAATGCCTTTTCATCTGCTGACACAAAATTATTATCACAATATACATTTTTAAACCAGTATGGCTTTGACTTAATCTCATCACTGCCTGACTTACCTCTAAATTCCAACCTGAATGTAGAAATATCACCGGTATATCTTATTACCAGATATTTATAAGAGCTATCTGCCATTCCCTTAAAATTAACAAATCCCAACCACTGATAATCCTTATCTGTCCATGAATACGACCCAATCATTGCCTGATTTCCTTTTGGATTTCCATCAAGAACAATATCATCTGCACTTTCATTGTAGGTTACTGTTATAGTCTTTTTAAGTGTGACAGCTCTGCCACCTGCAAACTGAGTTTTTAAATATTTATCTCTGTCTATTAACCACTGTCTTAGATATTCAATTGCACTTCTATAATCCTTCCACTTAGCAGTACCTGCATAACTAATGCCATCAGCGCTGTCTTTGTTGGTTACACTCCATCCTGCACCACCATTTTTCTTTGGAAGATAATTTCTTGCAAAAGAGTTTTTATATGTAGATGTTATGCAGTTAATTGAATTGCCGGTATTTCCATAAATCATATTTGAAATAAGTCCTGATATCTGACTGTAACGTTCAGACACAGTATTATAAAACTCCGGCATTTCCATAAGTTTTTTAAACCATGTAAACTGCTGACACCATAATCCCTTACTGCTGTCACCATTTTCAAAATAAGTAGGATAATTCACCGGATTGGCATTTCCGCCTGACAAATCCAAATCCCACAAAGGTCCTGCATACAATACGCCGTCTTTTATGTAAAACCTTGTGGAGCTGTAATTAAAATCAACATTTTTAAACAATTCATTTACAATATAAAAATTAGCAAATGACTTTAAATCCACAAACTTAGACACTTCCTCAAAATCACCGTTTTCCAATGCTGTTTCAAATCTGTTTAACACTGTAAGAGTCTGCTTATACTGTTCAGTGTTTTCAGCGAGTCCTTCCGGTTCACCAACATTAAATCTTATTCCATATCTTATTGTTCTCAGATATGTTTGACCTTCCTCTGTCCTATCATATTCCTTTTCAAGAAGAACATCATTAGAGCCCTCTGAATTAATATCTACCCTATTTTCTCCAACTTCCACAGATTCAATTAACAGATAATTTCCGTAATAAACGTCATTTATGTATAAATCAACATATGTGCTTTTACTTGTATACTTAAGTCCCAAACTTGTAGCAAATTCCATAGCGAGACGATTTCTGATTAAAGACTTGTCAAATGCGTTTGCCAATAGACTCCATTTCTTTGCCTTGCCCATTCCAAACACATCTTTAGCCTTTGAGAATGAAATATTAAATGGCTTTTTATCAGCCACTGCTGTTGAATTTCCTCTTACCTTAATTGTTCCATCAGACTCTATTGTGTCATAAATTACATTATCTTCATACAAATCTCCCCCTTCTTTATCTACCACGGTAATCTGCGCCGGAACCTTTTTTTCTTTAGTTATGGTGGTTCCATCGGTAGTGACATAAATCGTACGAATGTCTCCCGGCTTCCTTTGTTCATTAGCAGATACGCTTTTTCCATTACACAACGCCCCTGAAACGACAATCAAAAATGCTGTCATTGTAATTAGCAATTTTCTAAGCATAATCCTTTCCTCCGTTCATTTTGTTTTATTCTATATTGCACTTCCCATATTTAATTTAACCCGTTCATTTCATTGATATAATTGTATCAGAGTATTATATTTTTTTAAATAAATTAAATGCACAAAAATAAAATGAGGCATAATGCCCAAAAGCAAAAGCCTCATTTTATGCTAAATAACCATTGATATTTTATCTACTGAAAATCAAGTTCCACAGGACAGTGGTCTGACCCCATTATTTCCGTATGAATTTTGGCATCCTTCATTCGTTCTTTTAAATCCTCAGACACAAGGAAATAATCTATACGCCATCCTGCGTTCTTTTCCCTTGCCTTAAATCTGTATGACCACCAGCTGTACACCGACTCCAAATCGGGATAAAAATATCTGAAGCTGTCCACAAATCCACTGTCTAACAACTCAGTCATTTTTTCTCTTTCTTCATCAGTAAATCCTGCATTTTTCCTGTTTGTCTTTGGATTTTTCAAATCAATTTCATTGTGTGCCACATTCATGTCTCCACATACAATTACCCCTTTTTTCTCTGCAAGACTATTTAAATATTTTCTAAAATCATCTTCCCATTTCATTCTGTAATCAAGTCTTGCCAACTCATTTTGAGAATTAGGAGTATAAACAGTAATCAGATAAAAATCCTGATATTCTAATGTAATTACTCTGCCTTCTAAATCATGTTCTTCTATATTAATGCCATAAGAAACAGAAACCGGTTCATGCTTTGTAAATATTGCAGTTCCTGAATATCCCTTTTTAACTGCATAATTCCAATACTGATAATATCCCGGTAACTGAAGGTCAATCTGCCCTTTCTGCAACTTAGTTTCCTGAAGGCAGAAAAAGTCTGCATCTAACTTTTCAAAATCCTCCATAAAGTTTTTCCCTACACAGGCTCTTAACCCGTTTACATTCCATGATATAAATTTCATAATATAATCTGCCTTTCCATAAGAAAATTGTTTTGTTATTTCACCTGCTTTATTTTAATTTAAATTTCATAAATACCGGCTGATGGTCTGAATATAAAAATCCGTTATCCTTAACTGTATAATCCGTCATTTCCACATTATCCGAAATAATAAATCCATCTAATATACAGGTAAAAGTTTTTCCCGGAATATATTCTGTATCATCATTTCTGTTAGAATCTGCCAGACTGTCGTACTTTTCCTTTGATAGCTGATCCATGGCAAATGAAAGACCTTCCGGCATTTTGCTTCTTGGAAATGGATATGCCCAGCTTTCATATTCAACGCTGTCATCCTCTGCTAATTTTAAGTCATGATTAAAATCACCGCCACAAATAACATAATTTCCTTTATCCATTTCAGACTTCATATCCTGAAAAAGCATGGAGGTTTGAGCTTCTCTTATTTCATCACTGTTTCCATATGCAGACATGTGAACGCCGTAAATAATTAATTCCTTTCCGTTTTCCACTGGCACTCTGCTTACGCTGTAACATCTGTCTAAATCCAACAATTTAGAAAATGATGTGGAAATAGGAAAGCTTCTTCTTAGGGCAGAGGTTATCTCGTACTTTGAGTAAACACTAATACCGGAATATGATTTTCCAATAGGTTCATTGAAAGGATAAAATAAATATGCAGAATCATAGTTTACTGCGAAATTCTGAAAATATCCCTGAAACTTTTTATTAATAAGATTTTCCTGATTTACGTGATAACTTCTGGTGGAATCCCTGTCAACTTCCTCAAAAATCATAAAATCAGGATTTTCACTTTTGGCATAATCTGCTGCTCCATTAATGGCATCTATACCTGACTGCTTGCTAAAGCATCTGGAATACTTGCCTCCATCCATAAAGAAACTGTAATCCGGAGTATATGCACCAAATCCCACATTATAAGTACCTGCTGTATATTCCACTCCTGTCTTAACCTTGCTTCCTTCCGTGGCATTTAATGAATTGATTTCAATAGGCTGCTTATCCTTAATTCTGTGATAGGTTCCAAATACATATAGAACATACACAATCACCACCAACAAAAATGCCGCAATAACAGACAACAGAGTTACTACTATTTTCTTTTTAACTGACCATTTTTTCTTCATTTGTATGTTGCTCCTTTAGGCTATAAATATTTTCACTGTTATTATAAATGAATTTAATATGAGGTTAGTATAACATATTAGGAGGCGGGGAAGCAAACAGGTCAGCAGATTTCTATACTGCTTGATTCTCTGCAACAACCAGACCATCATCATTCTCTTTTGCATTCATAATATCCTCAACTTCCGCTAAATTTTCCTCACATGTATCCGCTAATGCTTCACAATCTATGTAATCCGTTAAAGCATACATACAGTTAAGTTCCTCCTATTTTCATTCACTTCATTGGTTGTGTTCGTATTCGCTTTCGCCTTATGCATATTGCTGTTTTCAAACAATTCATCCTTTATTTCACGACGGTTTTCACCACAAACCCTTAACAGCTCCACAAGATCAGTTGCTTCATTGTCATCTGTTTCACACAATTCAATATAATGCAAAACATCACAAATCTTTTGGTCTACTTCTGACTGCTTTTTTGTTAATTCATCTTTGTAATCAGTTAAATTTGAAGCCTCATATGCAAAATGTGTTAAATATTCCTCCCAATCCATTTCCGACAAATCATAGGAAGATGGATTTTTGGTTATACTACAATGAACTTCGTCTCTGGTAAGTTTTTTTGCCAGTGAAATATCTTCCTGAACAAAGTCATAAGTTTCCTCATTTCCACTGTACTGAACCTCAGTTTTCTCATAATCTAACGATTCATTTTCCCCTTCCACCGGAATCATACGATAAAAAGATGATTTTTTTCCCAACGGATATTTTGCTATTTGCCTGAGAAAATGTGAAAACTGTAGCTTCTTCTTTACCTGCTGCCACCACCAACTGTTCCTCTTTATTTACCCGGTAATAATTTTCGCTGTAATCCATAATGTAATATAGTAAATCTGTACTCATGTGAGCCTCCTTATCTTATAAAGTTTCATATTAATTTAGCCAATGAACTTTATTTGTTTCTTAAACAAACCTCAACAAACATAATTAAAATAAAAATTGCAATTACCAGTAAAACCGGGTGAAGTAACAGCCACATAAGTGCAAAGACAAATATTATACCTCCCACAATTTTTCCTATTCCTATCAACCCTGAAAAATCCCCATTGCTTGCCGCCACTATTGAACCAACTACAAGCATCAATATAAAAGCTAAAATATGCATAAATGCCACCTCCGTTTAAATTTAGTAAAAGTTAATAAAGATTAATTAGTAGTAAAATTTGAAGATTATAAATTTACCTTACATAAACATTAGCATTTTTTAAGTCCATTAAAAAGGACTTGTGAAGGAACGGATGTTTATTTAATTGCAATTTAAACTGCTAGTTTTCCCCTGCTACTACTTTTGCAAACTAGCAGTTACCTTTGCAAAAGTGTATATTTTAAGTAGTCTTTGTTTGATCAGAAAGGAGGCTTTTATGCCAAAACAATTATCCTTATCTGAACGAATAATTATTGAACGTATGATTAGTAAAGACTACTCTTTTGCCTCTATTGGTAGAAATCTTGAACGTTCAGCTTCTACCATTTCCAGAGAAGTAATTAAATATCGATGCTTTGTTGATAGAATTCCTCTCCCTGGCG
>NZ_CAKVZL010000099.1:0-7517 GCF_934835595.1 Eubacterium sp. AF15-50 | reverse complement strand
GAAACCTTTAACAGGGTGCTTGAAGCAGTAGCCACTTGGACGAGTATAGCCAAGCGGATGTTTAAATTTAAGTTCACCTTTAAGTCTGACAACCTCTAAAGCGTTATTGATAGTGATTGTTTCTAATGTTCTTTCCATAGTGAATACCTCCTAAAATGTGGATAATGTGAATAACTTTGTGGGTCTGTCTTATTCCCTGTTCCTTATGATGTTATTATATACTTATATAAGTATATTTACAACCCGGAATAATTACCAAAATACTTATATAAGTATATAAAGTTATTTGTGCATTTTATATACTTGTATAAGTATAATGAATGTGATATGATAAAGAAAAACCAACGAGCAAAGGAGGTGCAGCAGTTGGCGGAGGAAAAGACAGGCGGAACGCCTGCGACAAAGGCAAAAAATAAATACAATGCAAAGGCTTACGACCAATTTCTTGTAACGGTCCCGACAGGACAGAAAGCAGAGATTGACAAAGAAGCAAAGAAACAGGGATATAAGAGCCGTAACGAATTTATAGTTGCAGCAATCGAAGAGAAGAAAGCGAGGGGATAGAATGGATGAATTGTTGAATTGCTGCCCTAAGTGCGGAAGCACATTGGAGTTTAGCAATTTAATGCAGTATTCAGACGTTTACAAAATAACAAGAAGTGGGAAATTATCTAAAAAAAGAATAAGAAAAGAAGATTGCGGGCCTATGGAGTGCGGATATATTTCATGCACTAATTGCGATTTTGTGACAGATGCGGAATTAGACTATCGGGGGAAAGATGAAGAGATAAGGATATATCAGAAAGAAGATAAGTATTACTACAAAAAAATACTTATATAAGTATAAAAAACTGTTGACAATATACTTATATAAGTATATAATATAATTGTAGCAAGGAGATAGCAGGAAAGGAGTTAAACAATGGAGGATAACAAAATGACAAACAACCAGTTCAAAGGGATAATAAAAATGATAATAGCACTGATAAGAAATGATACACCGAAAGAAGAACTAATCGAGTATCTCACAGAATTGATTAAGGAATAAAAAACTTAATAAGGGTCAACACAAGGGGCGAACTTCATAACATTCCTGCTAATCGCCCCGAGTGCTTTAAAATATATTAGCAGGAAAAAACAAAAAAATCAAGGTCGAATAGACCGAATCGGACACAAAGGAGGTTCAACATGAAAAAACAACACATTATAATCATTGCTGTAATTGTGGTCTTTTGGATAGGTCACGGGATAATTGCAAGCAATAACAGGCAAACAGAAAACACCACAACCGAAAATCAAACAGATGTTCGGGGGGGGGTACTGCTGAATTAGAAAAAACAGAAGTGCCGGAATCCGAGAAACAGGAGGAAACGACAGAGCAGAAAGAAACAACGGAAGCAATTACGGAAGAGCCAACGGAAATAGTGGAACACAGAACAGGGGATAATATTGTAGGTATAAGCGATAAGGATATTACTACGATATATTCAACGAAGTACGATACCGTAAGGAATGATGTTACAGGTAATTGGAAATGTATTGTAATAGCAGAAAACAACTTTAATGTTGAAGATTATGCGTTATCGTGTTATAAAAATTACTTTGATTCTGATAAAACTATTTTGGCGGTTGAGAACTTAACCACAAAAACAAGCACGAGTATAAGTGTTGTATCCGGCTTGTTATATGTATCAGTGTATGAATATACTAAAGGCGAGGAACATGATGCCAAAGCAATGTTTGGCGGAACACATTTAGTAGATTACATTGTATACACAGACAACGGAGATATTGAAAAAGTAACCGATTCGGAATAAAAGACCGAGGGCAGCAGGTAATAACTGCTGCCCTTTTGGCGTAGGAGGTGCGATATGAAGAAATTTAAACAAATGAGTAAAAGTGACCGTATCAAAATGGAAGCACTTTTAAACGCCGGGTTGTCAAAGGCAGCAGTAGCAGAACAATTACATTTTCACAGAAGCACAATATATAGAGAATATGACAAAGGTAAATATATGCACCGAAACTCTGACTATACAGAGGAAGAGCGTTATAGTAGCGATTTAGGACAAAAAGCACACGATTACGCCCAAGAGGGAAAAGGCAGAAGTCTAAAAATAGGAAATGATAGAAAATTAGCGGAATATATAGAAAACAAAATTGTAGATAATAGATTTAGTCCGGAAGCAGCATTAGCAGAGGTTGCACGTTCGGGAATTGAATTTAAGACAACAATAAGTGTTAGAACACTTTATAGATATATTGATAATGGAATTTTTTTGAAACTTACAAACAAGGATTTGCCTATTAAAAGTAAAAAGAAAAAGCATAACAAGAAAATACAGGTACAGAAAAGAGCCGCCGCAGGGGAAAGCATAGAAAACAGACCAAAGGAAATAGAAAAACGAGAGATATTCGGACATTGGGAAATGGATACGGTAAAAGGAAAGAGAGGGGTTACAAAATCGTGTATGCTTGTATTAACGGAAAGAAAAACCCGTGATGAAATCGTTATTAAGCTGAAAGACCAAGGGGCAGCTTCGGTAGTGGATGCGTTAGACAGGTTAGAGAGAAAGTGGGGGGATATGTTTTATAAGGTATTCAGAAGTATAACGGTTGATAATGGTGTAGAGTTTTCAGATTATGAGGGAATGGAGCGTTCTGCATTGAAAGAAGAAAAGAGGACTTTTGTATTTTACTGCCACCCGTATAGCAGTTGGGAGCGTGGCACGAATGAAAATAACAATAGGCTTATACGCAGGCATATACCAAAGGGAGTAGATTTTGAGGATACAACAGATGAAGAAATAAAATATATAGAAACATGGATTAACAATTACCCAAGGGGAATATTTGATTTTAAAACATCCGCAGAATTGTTTGATGAAGAGTTACAGAAATTGGCATAGAAAAGAATAAAAACTTGTCGCAAAACTATTGACAAAATATAAAATTTTTTAGGAAACCATTTTGTCATTGACAAAGTGGTTTTCCGGTGTTAGTATTTTCAACAATAAATTCATATTAAACTATTAGGAGGAAAAATCAGTGGGTAAAATTATTGGTGAAGGAATTACATTTGATGATGTGTTATTAGTACCTCAGTATTCAGAGGTGACACCTAACATGGTAGACCTTACTACACATCTTACTAAAAAAATCAAATTGAATATTCCTATGATGAGTGCAGGAATGGACACAGTTACAGAATACAGAATGGCTATTGCTATGGCGAGACAGGGTGGTATTGGAATCATCCACAAGAACATGACTATTGAACAGCAGGCTGATGAAGTTGACAAGGTTAAGCGTTCTGAGAATGGTGTTATAACAGATCCATTCTATTTAACACCGGAGCACACATTAAAAGACGCCAATGATTTAATGGCAAAATTCAGAATTTCAGGTGTTCCTATTGTTGTAGGAAGAAAGTTAGTTGGAATTATTACTAACCGTGACTTGAAATTTGAAACTGATGAAAATAAATTAATTAAAGAGTCTATGACATCAGACGGACTTATTACTGCAAAGGAAGGAGTTACTCTTGAAGAGGCAAAAGCTATTTTAGCTAAGTCAAGAAAGGAAAAACTTCCAATTGTAGATGATGATTTTAATCTTAAAGGTCTTATTACAATTAAGGATATTGAAAAGCAGATTAAGTATCCTCTTTCAGCTAAGGATGAGCAGGGTAGACTTTTATGTGGTGCTGCTGTAGGTATCACAGCTAATGTAATGGAAAGAGTTAAAGCTTTGGTAGAAGCAAAGGTTGACGCTATTGTTATTGATTCAGCTCATGGACATTCAGCTAATATCTTTAAGACATTAAAGATGATTAAGGCAGAATATCCGGATCTTCAGGTAATAGCAGGAAATGTTGCTACAGGAGCTGCTACAAGAGATTTAATTGAAGCAGGAGCAGATGCAGTTAAGGTTGGCATCGGACCTGGCTCTATTTGTACAACACGAGTCGTTGCAGGTATTGGTGTACCACAGGTTACAGCTATTATGGACTGCTACGAGGTAGCGAAGGAATATGGTGTTCCTATTATTGCAGACGGTGGTATTAAGTTCTCAGGTGATATTGTTAAGGCTATTGCTGCAGGTGGTAGCGTATGTATGATGGGTTCAATGTTTGCAGGATGTGATGAAGCACCTGGAGATTTTGAATTATTCCAGGGACGTAAATACAAGGTATACAGAGGCATGGGAAGTATTGCTGCTATGGAAAATGGTAGCAAGGACAGATATTTCCAGACAAATGCGAAGAAGTTAGTTCCTGAAGGCGTTGAAGGACGAGTTGCATACAAGGGAAGTCTTGAAGATACTGTATTCCAGCTTATGGGTGGTTTACGTTCAGGTATGGGATATTGTGGAGCTAAGGATATTGAGACACTTAAGGAAACAGGCAAATTCGTTAAGATTTCAGCTGCATCCCTTAAGGAAAGTCATCCACATGATATTCATATTACAAAGGAAGCACCAAACTACACTACAGAAGTTTAATGTGAAAAAAATATGAAAAAGGTGTATTAATTTAATAATATATGATAGAATACAAAGGGTCTTTTAGGATAAGGATCCTTTGTATTTTTTATACAAAGAATTAATTTAATAAAATACCAAAAGGAGATAATGTAGTGGAAGAAAACAATATTAATAATGTTAATGACAGCATTGAGGATAATGCAAAAACGGATAAAAAGAAAATAAGTCCGGCGAAGCTTATTGTTCCTATTATCATTGTGGTTATATTAGCTGTATTTGCCGGTGTAGTTTACTGGGCGAAGGTTATTAAACCAAAGAGTGATATTAATAAGGAAGTCGGCTATAATACGGAAGAATACATAAAGTTAGGTCAGGTAAAAGGCATAGAGGATGAAATTTCGCAGGAAGAATGGGACGAAAATCTTGCTGATGAAACTAACGAATATGATGTGGTTGACAGAGCTGCAAAGGAAACAGATCAGGTAGATGTGGATATTGTAGCGTATATAGACAATAAAAAAGTTGACGATTTATCTATGAAAGAAGCATCTTTTTATATTGGTAAAAATGATGATGCTGCGGATAAAAAGGTATATGACAAGCTTATTGGAACAAAGGCAGGACAAAAGCTATCATTAGAAGTAAGTGGCGATGAAGCAAAGGAATTAGCAGGTTCTGTTGAGGATTATTCAGGTAAAAAAGTTAAATTGGAAATTAAGGTAAGAGATGTATCTGAATTAGTTGTTAATAAGGTTACTGATAAGTGGGTTAAGGAAAATTTAGAAGATTTATATGGTGTTACAACTGCTAAAGAACTTTATGAATGGGAAAAGCAGTACATTATAGAATCAAATCTTAAAGAACGTTTGTGGAAGAAGGTTGTAGATAATGCAACTATGAGTGGATATCCGGCTGATTTGTATAATGATATTGTAGCAGAGCTTGACAGACATATAGAGGCTGAGGCTAAAGATGAAGGCATATCTGTTAAGGAATATAAGAAACAGTATCAGTATACAGATGAAAAGTTAGATGAAGAGTATACTTATAATGTAAAGTCAGAACTCGTTATGTGGCAGTTAGTTAAGGATTTGGGATTTGAAGCTTCAGATGATGAAATTGAAGAAATGTATGAGAATGAATATGAGGAAGTTAATCTTGACAGTGTAGAGGAAATGAAGAAACTTTACACCAAAGATGAAATGAAAGAAGCTGTTTTGTTAGACAAGGCACAGCAATATGTATTTGATAATGCAAAAATAAGCTACAATTACAAAATAAAATAATGTATTTTTAAGGATGCACTTTCTATAATGCTAATTTGCACTATCGAAAGTGCATTTTAATTATCAATAAAACAATAAAGAATAATAAAAAACAATAAGGATTTGTTTACAAAAACAATACAAAATGCTAAAGTTAGTCTAGAAGAAATGATCGGATAGACTAATTTTTTTGCTTTATTGATGTCTGCACAGGTTTACATCGAAAAGAGGAAAAATATGAAAAAGAGTATTTTTAGTTATAACAAGAGAGGTGCGAAAACTATCTTAATGCTTATGATATGGATTATGTCATTTGCTTTCATTTGTTTCGGTGATGTTAGTGTAGTGCAGGCTAAAGCAAGATTGAATTATTCATGGATAACCATGACGGAAGGTTATTCAATAAAACTGAAAGTCACAGGAACAAAGAAGAAAGCAAAGTGGTACAGTTCAAATAAAAAAGTTGCAAAGGTAAGCAATAAGGGTGTAGTTTACGGTAAGAAAGCTGGAAAAGCAACAGTTACTGCCAAGGTTGGTGGTAAAAAGTTAAAATGTAGTGTTAAAGTTAAAAAGATACCTAAAAAGGTAGTTAAAGTGGTTGAATATAAAGACACAACATTTAGCGTTTCGGAAGTTCATATAAATCTTTATGGTGTAACATATAAAGATGAAAAATCTGTAATTTCATATACACAGAATGGGACCTTTACATTAGAACTATTAAATAGTAGTGGAAGTATTACATGGAGTTCAAATAATGAAAATATTGCAACTGTTAGTAATGGAGTAATAACAGCAAAGGCAGTAGGTAGTTGTACAGTTACGGCAAAGTGTGGTGGTAAAACGTTTAAATGTCCGGTTACGGTAACTAATTATAGCAATATAGATCAGGTTTATAATCAGAGGAATATTTACATAATGCTTAGCCTTGTTAATAAAGACAGAGTTAAGACAAAGGTAAAGCCGTTACTTTTAAAAAGTGAAGTTACAAAGGTGGCTGATATACGTGCAAAGGAAGCTGCCAAGATATTTGCTCACACAAGACCTAATGGGTCGGCTTATAAGACAGCATACAGAGATGTGGGATTTAAAATTGGAAGTGCCATTGGCGAAAATCTGTCATACAATCTTGATGCGGCAAGTAAAAGGGCGAAGATTGTGAATATGGCATACAAGAATCTTTATGCTTCTACAGGGCACAGACAGAATATGTTAAGCAGGGATTTTACATATATTGGTATAAGCAGCTATACAAAAGAATATGTAAATCAGTGGAATACTACATGTGTAGAAACGTATTTTGCTCAGGAATTTTATACTAAATAGTTGGTATATTAAAAAAGAAAAATAATGAAAAAATGGCATTATTTTTAAGATTATTCAGGTTGACAACATCGGTTAAGGTGTTATAATGAAAATTGTTAAAACGATGACGAGGACAGTAGGTTATCCGGAGGGTAACAGAGAGAGACACCATGGTTGGAAGTGTCTTACAGAAGGGTAATTGAAGACTACCTCTGAGTGGCTCTAATCAAGCACGGTGATTCCGTTATAATCGTAATGAGGGGCCAATTTATTTGGCAATCAGGGTGGAACCGCGTATATTACGTCCCTGTTTATGGAAACATAAACAGGGGCTTTTTTATTACCTATTTATGTTTCAAAAAATAAATGGATAAGGAGACCAGGAAAATGAAAATTACTTTAAAAGACGGCTCAGTAAAAGAATATGCAGAGGCAATGACAGTTAATGATATTGCTTATGAC
>NZ_CAKVZL010000098.1:0-7581 GCF_934835595.1 Eubacterium sp. AF15-50 | reverse complement strand
GGGCTACATAGTTGAGGAATAAATAAATGAAAAGTAAAATAACAGGGAGATTCATAAGAAAATACATAGTAACAGGTGCGGTTTTTACTCTTTTAGTTATTGGGTTGGCTGTGGGAGCTGTTATATTATGTCATACCAGAATATGGTATGGAGATGACCCTACCTATATATTTCTAAAAATGATAGACCAAAACAAGTGGCAGATAGGCATTGGTTTTGTGGGCATTGGATGGATTATTATAGCATGTTTTTTTATGGTGAAATGGATTGGATATATTGGTGAAATTGCTTTGGCTTCAGAGAAACTTGCCGATTTGTCAGAGGATACAATTATACTTCATGACGATTTGAAGGAAATTCAGGATCAGTTAAATGAATTAAGAAAAAAAGCAATTAAAAATGCCAGGGTTGCAAAAGAGGCGGAGCAAAGAAAGAATGATTTAATAGTATATTTAGCCCATGATTTAAAAACCCCCCTTACAAGTGTTATAGGCTACCTTACCCTGCTGGGTGAGGAACCGGACATACCGGCAAAAACACGGGCAAAATATGTGGGAATTACTTTAAGGAAGGCAGAACGCTTAGAGGAACTAATTAATGAATTTTTTGATATTACAAGATTTAACCTTAGCAAAATTGAAATTGATTTGGAGAAAACCAATTTAAGCAGAATGATTGAGCAGGTGTGCAATGAATTTATCCCGGTTCTTATGCAAAAAGGTCTTACATGGAATCTGGCAATTACTCCTGACATTTTTATTATGTGTGACACTGACAAAATCCTAAGGGTATTTGATAATCTTATAAGAAATGCCATAAATTACAGTTATAATGATACGGAAATAAAATGTAGTCTTACATTAGAAGACAATGTTGTATATTTCAAAATAAAAAACAAGGGAAAGACTATTGCACCTGAAAAATTAAAGCGTATTTTTGAACAGTTTTTCAGGCTGGATTCCTCCCGTGGGACAGCTACCGGCGGCGCAGGGTTAGGACTTGCCATAGCAAAAGAAATAGTGGAACTTCACGGCGGAACAATTACAGCAGAAAGTAGGGATGAAAGCATTGCCTTTCAGGTGGCACTTCCATTAAGTGAGCCTTAAGAATTTCGTAAGAAATATGCAAGTGTTTTGAAACAATGGTTATACAAATAATTAAAACATAAAAATCTCCTATAAGTTAAACTTTTAATGAAAACAAAGTATAACTTGTAGGAGGTTTTTTACATATGAAAAGGAGAAGAAGGAAAAAAATAAGAGTTGTAAGGGTGACAATTTTTGTAGTAGCTATACTTATTGTAATATTTGTAGGAAGTAAAGGGGCAGGTTTTCTCATAAACCTAAAGCAAACAGACACAGAAGAGGTTACGGCAAAATATAAAGCAGAAACTCCCGTAAAAAGAGATTATAATGAAGCAGAGAAAAAATTAGCCGGGCTATCTGAAAAATATCCGGAATTTAAGCCAATATATAATAACAGAAATGAGTATCCGCAGGAAATAATAAAATCTCTTTGCAATACGCCTGAAATGATTGAATTTGTTAAGGGATACTTAGATTCAGGTAATAAGGCAAAGGGAGGTCTTACAAAGAAAGAAAAACAGGCGAAAATACCATTACTGATTCAGTGGGATAAAAGATGGGGGTACGCACCTTATGGAGAATCAGATATAGGAATGGCAGGGTGTGCACCAACGTGTTTATCCATGGTAATTGTAGGATTAACTCATGATGACAGTGCGACACCATATGAGGTAGCAAAGTACGCACAGGATAATGGGTACTATGTGGAAAATACGGGAACATCCTGGGGTCTTATGACGGAGGGGACAGCAGATTTTGGCGTAGATGGCAGGGAAATATCTCTTGACAGAGAAACGGTTATGTCTAATTTGCAGCAGGGAAATCCCATTATTTGCAGTGTAAGACCGGGAGATTTTACAACGGAGGGACATTTTATTGTACTTACTTCTGCTCAAAATAATAAGGTAAAAGTAAATGACCCTAACAGCAGATCAAGGAGCCGGTTATGGGATTACGACAAAATTGAAGGACAGATAAAAAATCTGTGGGCTTTTAGTTTAAAATCTTAAATAAAATTTTTCTAATACAAATTTTATTGATTTTATCAATTAAATATGTATAATACTAAGGTAGGGAACCTGGACTGGATATGTACGGTATGGTTCTTTACTATTGTTGATATAATATTCTGCATGGCAGATATTAATTATATTACAAAATAAGAAGAAAAGAGGTTTTAAGGCAACATGGCAGAGATTAATTTAAGCAAGTATGGTATTACAGGTACCACAGAAATCGTGTACAACCCTTCTTATGAATTATTATTCGAAGAAGAAACAAAGCCGGAACTTGAAGGCTACGAAAAAGGAAAGGAAAGTGAACTTGGTGCAGTTAACGTTATGACTGGTATTTACACAGGACGTTCACCTAAAGACAAATTTATCGTAGAAGATGAGAATTCAAAGGACACTGTATGGTGGACAACTGATGAATACAAGAATGACAATCATCCGGCTAGCAAGGAAGCTTGGGAAACAGTAAAGGATATTGCAATTAAAGAACTTTCAAATAAGAAGCTTTATGTTGTAGATGCTTTCTGTGGAGCAAACAAAGATACACGTATGGCAATTCGTTTTATCGTAGAAGTTGCTTGGCAGGCTCATTTCGTAACAAATATGTTCATTAAGCCAACAGCTGAAGAACTTAAGAACTTTGAACCTGATTTCGTTGTTTACAACGCATCAAAGGCAAAGGTTGAAAATTATAAAGAATTAGGACTTAACTCAGAAACAGCTGTAATGTTCAACATTACAAGCCGTGAGCAGGTTATTGTTAATACATGGTACGGTGGAGAAATGAAGAAAGGTATGTTCTCAATGATGAACTACTATCTTCCACTTAAGGGAATTGCTTCAATGCATTGTTCAGCTAACACAGACTTGAATGGTGAAAACACAGCAATCTTCTTTGGACTTTCAGGAACAGGTAAGACAACACTTTCAACAGATCCTAAGCGTCTCCTTATTGGTGATGATGAACATGGTTGGGATGACAATGGTGTATTCAACTTTGAAGGTGGATGCTACGCTAAGGTTATCGACTTAGATAAGGATTCAGAACCTGACATTTATAATGCAATCAGACGTGATGCACTTCTTGAAAATGTAACACTTGATGAAAATGGAAAGATTGATTTTGCAGATAAGAGCGTAACAGAAAATACACGTGTATCTTATCCAATTAATCATATTGAAAATATTGTACGTCCTATTTCATCAGCACCTGCAGCAAAGAACGTAATTTTCTTATCAGCAGATGCTTTCGGAGTACTTCCTCCTGTATCAGTTCTTACACCTGAGCAGACACAGTACTACTTCTTATCAGGATTTACAGCAAAACTTGCAGGTACAGAACGTGGAATTACAGAACCTACACCTACATTCTCAGCATGTTTCGGACAGGCTTTCTTAGAGCTTCATCCTACAAAGTACGCTGAAGAATTAGTTAAGAAGATGGAAAAGAGTGGCGCTAAGGCATACTTAGTAAACACAGGATGGAACGGAACAGGAAAGAGAATCTCAATTAAAGATACAAGAGGAATTATCGATGCTATCTTAAATGGTGATATTTTAGATGCACCTACAAAGAAGATTCCTTACTTCAACTTTGAAGTTCCAACAGAACTTCCTGGAGTTGACCCTGCAATTCTTGATCCAAGAGATACTTATGCTGATGTTTCAGAATGGGAAGCTAAGGCTAAGGACTTAGCTGAAAGATTCAACAAGAACTTCGCTAAGTACGAAGGAAATGAAGTTGGTAAGGCTTTAGTTTCAGCAGGACCACAGATTTAATAAGAAATTATTGATATAAAAAGACAACCACGTTTGGGATTATCCATAAACGTGGTTGTTTTTGAGTATTCAAGACTATTTATAATGTTGCCGTATAAAAATTAGATAATTATATGTTTTCACAAATGAAATCCGTTATTTTCCTTACAGATGTACTCATTGCTATGTTTTTGTTGGTTACTAAACATATTTCACGTTCAGGTAAAGGTTTTTCTAATTCAATAGGAAAAACTTTGCCGGCAGCAATAACCTCTTCTGCTAATTCCTTAGGATAAAAACCTATGCCCAGGTTGTGGATTACCATAGGAAGAATCTGATCTGTGGTGGCAACCTCCATGTCAGGGTTAAAGGGAATATTATTACTTATATAGTATTTGTTATATAACTTATGAGTTCCGGTTCCTTCTGATAATGTAATAAGAGGAATTTCTGTTAAATCCTTTAGGTACTGTTTGTGAGCTGTAAGATATTTATATTTTGGGCCACAAATCAATATTTCCTCATATGTGGTAAGGGAAAACTGATTCATGGTCTTTTTTAACTTAAAGGGTGTTGTAACAACAGCAAAATCTATTAAATTAGCTTCTAATGAACGAATGGCATCAGGAGAAGAGTAGTTAAGTATACGGATACGCACATTAGGATATTCCTTGCGAAAAAATTCCAACTTGCTTAACAGTAAAAGCCTTAAGGCGTTTTCACTGGCACCAATGGTAATAATACCGTTTTCCAAGGTTCTATCCTGACGCAATTCTTCTTCGGCTAAAGAAAGCTGCTTGTATGCAATGGCAACATGCTTATATAATTTTTCGCCTTCAGGGGTAAGAACAATGCCACGGTTAGAACGGAGAAATAATGTACATTCTAATTCCTGCTCTAAATTGTTCATGCATCTTGTAATATTAGGCTGGTTATTGTGAAGAATATCAGCAGCCTTTGTAAAACTTTTATATTTTGCCACAAAATAAAATATTCTGTAATAGTCATATGTAATCAAATTTTTGCCCTCCTAAAACACAAAAATATAGTTAATAAACAGTTAACATTGTGCTTATATTGTAATATTTGTGAAAAAAATGTCAATGTTTTCGTGAAAAATAGCTTTTTAGACACGAGCATAAAAAATAATATAGTAAAAATTGCCATAAAAATGTGACAATTGTACAAAAAACTCGTCAATATAACTTAATTCAAAATTATAATACAAAAATAATATAATGAATATATCAAATATGTATTTTACATATTACAAAACTTGGAAGTATAATACAAACATCGAAGAAAATACATTAATAATTGTCTTAGAAAGGGGTGAAACTGTTGAATGACATCGTGGACAGATTGTTAGAAGAATTAAACTGCGATACAGTTTTTGAAATTCCAATCTTTGGCGGGATTCCAATTTATGAATCGGTTGTGGTAACCTGGATTATAATGGCTGTAGTATTTCTTTTATGTATTATTTTTGTAAGAAATCTTAAGGTTGAAAATCCTGGTAAAAAACAATTGGTTCTGGAGACAGCAGTTCAGGGACTGTATAATTTCTTCAAGGACACAATAGGGGAGCATGGAACTGCATACATACCATATCTTATGGCAGTTGCACTTTACATAGGTATTGCAAACCTGATTGGTCTGTTAGGTTTTAAACCACCAACAAAGGATATGAATGTTACGGTAGCTTTAGCAGTTATGAGCATCGTGTTAATTGAAGTATCCGGAATAAGACAAAAGGGTACTAAGGGCTGGCTGAAAAGTTTTGCAGAGCCTATGCCAATTGTATTACCAATAAACGTTTTAGAGATTTTCATTAAACCGTTGTCATTGTGTATGCGATTGTTTGGTAACGTACTTGGATCTTTTGTAATTATGGAATTGATAAAAATTATAATTCCTCCGGTTTTACCGGCAGTATTCAGTTGTTATTTTGATATTTTTGACGGATTAATACAGGCATATGTATTTGTATTTCTAACCGCATTGTTTATTAAAGAAGCCACTGAATAAATAATAAAAAATATAGATAAGAAAGAAAAGGAGAAATCAATATGTCAACATCATTATTAGTAGCAATAGGAGCAGGAGTAGCAGTATTAACAGGTATTGGAGCAGGTATTGGAATCGGTAAGGCAACAGCATCAGCATGTGACGCAATTGCAAGACAGCCGGAAGCAGAAGGAAAAATCAGTAAGTCACTTCTTTTAGGATGTGCACTTGCAGAAGCAACAGCTATTTATGGTTTCGTAATTGCATTGTTAATAATCCTTCTTTTAAAATAATAAAGCAGAAAGGCAGGAAAGCATATGCTTAGTTTAAATGCATGGAACATTATATGGATAGTTGTCAATCTGTTAGTTTTGTACCTTATATTTAAAAAATTCCTTTTTCAGCCTGTGTTAAATGTAATTAAAGCAAGAGAAGATTTAATTAATGAACAGTTAGAGAATGCTAAAAAAACTAACGAAGATGCATTGGAGAAGAAAAAGAACTATGAGGAACAGTTAAGTCTTGCAAAGGGTGAAGCAGATAAGATTATCATGGAGGCAAGAGAACGTGCTGAAAGTGAAAAGGTTAAAACTATGGAAAAAACCAGAAAAGAAGCACAAACCATGATGGATAGGGCAAAAGCCGATATTGCAAGAGAGGAAGAAAGTGCCAGAAGGGCAGCTCAGGCTGATATTGCCAGACTTGCTATGGTAGCAGCAGAAAAAATTATAAAATCAGGTGATGAGAGTGACAAGAGAATCAGTAAATAATGCAAAGGTATTATACCGTTTATCTTTTGACAGAAGTGAAGTAGAAAGGGCACAGGAGATTTACTTTTTGAGTTCTAAGTTACAGCAGGTTATGAATAACCCAACCATACCTTATGAAAAAAAGGCGGATATACTGGAAAAGATTTTTTCTAAGGCCGGTATTTCAGAGAAACTTGTAAAGTTTTTTCAGGTTATGTGTAAGCATAATGAAAGCTGTGAAATGAAAGATATTTTTAAAGAGTATTATCGATATAGCGATAAAATGAAAAAAATAATAAGAGCACAATTCTTTTGTACCTCATCAGCTACTGCAAAGGAAGAGGAGAAGGCAAAAGAATTACTTTCAGAGAAGTATAGCGGCTACACCATAGATTGGAAAAAAACAGTTGATGATACTTTGCTTGGCGGTTACATAGTAAAAGTTGGAAATATAGAATATGACAAAAGCTATAGAAACCGTTTAAGACAGCTGGAAGAAAAATTAACCGGGAGGTGAAATAAGTGAGTGCGGTTAGTGCAACAGATATAATCTCTATTATACAAAGTGAAATCGAAGGTTTTGATTTCAACGAAAATGGCGAAAAAGAAACAGGAACCGTTATATGGGTAGGCGATGGTATTGCAACCATATATGGAATCGAACATGCCATGTATGGTGAGATTGTTGTTTTTGATAATGGAGTAAAAGGAATGGTTCAGGATATCCGTCAAAATGAAATCGGATGTATTTTGTTTGGACGTGATACGGGAATCAAAGAAGGAACTAAGGTAGTAAGAACAAAGAAAAAAGCCGGAGTTCCGGCAGGAAAAGGTTTTATAGGCAGAGTTGTAAATGCATTGGGAGAACCTATTGACGGAAAAGGAAACATAGAAGAAGAGGCATACATGCCGGTGGAAAATGAAGCTCCCGGCATTGTAGAGCGTAAATCAGTAGATACACCAATGGAA
>NZ_CAKVZL010000097.1:0-7714 GCF_934835595.1 Eubacterium sp. AF15-50 | reverse complement strand
GAATGGTTGTGGTAAATCAGGTGGATATGGAAAATTATATTGCGGCAGTTATATCCAGTGAGATAGGAGAGGAATCTTCATTAGAGGCATTAAAGGCACAGGCTGTGTGTGCAAGAAATTTTATTATGAAATCTAATGCTTTAAAATATGAAAAGTATAAGGCAAATGCTGATGACAGTACTGATTTTCAGGTGTACAACAGAATAAAGCCGGGAAAAAACAGCAAAAAGGCGGCAGAAGAAACTAAGGGAGTAGTAATGACTTACAAAAACAAGTTAATAAAGGCTTATTATTTTTCCACATCCTGTGGATATACCACCGACTACAAAATATGGGGTAAGGAGAAGATGAATTATTTAAAGGGGGAAAACTTTACGGAAAATTCCAAAAGAAATGTAAAAAATCAGTGGGAGTTTAAAAAATTTATTAAAAAGAATGTAAATGGAATTGAAAGCAAATATCCATTTTACAGGTGGAGGGTTTATTATACCAATGAGCAGTTAGAAAATTCCATTTATAACACCACAGGGGTAAATGTGGGAAATATAAGCCGTATTGAAGTAAATGAGAGAGGTGCCGGGGGAATTGCTTCCCAGATTACCGTGTACGGTGACAAAAGACAGATTGTTATGCAAAATCAAAATGAAATAAGAAAGGCGTTATGCTCATGTTACGGAAAAATTAAATTATGTGATGATACCACAAGAGCTGGAATGACCATGTTGCCTAGCGCATTTATTCTGTTGGAAAAGGAAAAGGGAGGCTATACCATATATGGTGGTGGCTTGGGTCATGGCAGTGGAATGAGTCAGAATGGAGCCATGGAAATGGCAAAGTCAGGGAAAAATTATAAAGACATCCTAAAAAGCTATTATCATGGTATTGAAATAAAGAATGCTAATTAGGATTACTTTTGAACTTTTTCATAGTAAAATGCCTCTGTTTCAGGATGAAGAAGCTTATTTATTTCTGCACCGATAAATAAAATATAGATACAGAAATATATCCAAAGCATTATAATAATAAATGCCGTAAGACTTCCGTACATATAGGACATATTCGAAAAATTATCAATGTAAATAGAAAATACATATGAAAAAATCATCCATCCAAGGGCAGAAAAAAGAGCTCCCGGTATACATTTTTTTATTGTTGTAAGCCTGAAGTTAGCTATTTTATACAGTATAATGAAAAATCCCGATAAAATAACAAAAGAAATAAGATATCTTAATATAAGGGTAAGTATTGTAACATTCTCCAGTATTGGAATAAAGGACAAAAGAAGATTAAATATCCTGTTACCAAATACCAAAAGAACCATGGTTACAATAATTGCCAGTAAAAATAAAATAGTATAGAGCATAGAAACAAAACGTGATATTAAATAGTTCCTATCACGGTGAATTTTACTGATTTCATATAAACCAAACATTACTGAAAGAACCCCCTTAGAGGCAGACCAAACTGCGGCAATAGCCACAATGGAAAGCAACGTTCCTGATACATGGGTATACAGCTCACCAATAATCTGAATGAGAAGGGGCTTAATAACATCCGGTGAATAACTGTTGATAATCCTTATAAGGGCATTTTTGTCTAAACTTGTCATACCAACTACGTTTAAAAACAAAAGTAAAAAAGGAAATAGTGACAAGGTAATGAAAAATGATGCCTGGGCGGTATATATTCCAACTCTGTCTTTTCCCATTCTATAAAAAAATCCATATATATTCAGGGCAAAATTCATAATTTTTTTCATCTTAATCTCCGTTTATATAAAGTATATGCATTAGTATAACATTTTTTCCCGGGATGGCAAATATGTACAGGGAAAACAAATTATGATAGGATAATGTTATTATGGATTCAGGAAGAGGAGGCTTTGTGAAAAGTAGCAGGGAAACAATTATAAAAAACATAATATGTGTAGCATTGGTATGTGCAATAGGAATTGTAAGATTAAACCTATAGATAATTTTCAAACTTGACAGTAATATTTTTGTATGTTAAAATTTGAATGTTGTAAAGGCAATGAATGTGTAAGTAGACAGCTGTTTTCTTTAAGAGAGAGAGACTCACCGGCTGAAAGGTCTCTTAAGTTCAGACAGTGGTTGAATTTCCCACAGGAGCCGCACTTATGAACGGATTCCTTAGTAGTTTGTGACGTGAGAGGCGCGTTAAGCATAAATGAGAGTTTACGGATATTATTCGTGAGAATATGGGTGGTACCGCGGAAGTGTATATTTCGTCCCTGCATCGTATGATGCAGGGACTTTTTGCGTTAGCAATAAAGAAAATTATTTATTAAAATAAAGATGAAAGGACAGGTAACATGAAGGAGAGATTAGAAGCAATTAAAGAGGAAACAATTGCAAAAATCAAAAATGCCGAAGATTTAAATATTCTTAATGACATAAGAGTAGAAATCCTTGGAAAGAAGGGACAACTGACAGAAGTTCTTAAGGGAATGAAGGATGTTGCTCCGGAAGACAGACCAAAGGTAGGTCAGATGGTTAATGATACAAGAAAAGCCATTGAGGAAAAAATGGAGGAAGTTAAAGCCCAGTTACAGGAGAAGGCAAGAGAAGCAAAACTTAAGGCAGAGGTTATTGATGTTACACTTCCTGCTAAAAAGAACAAAATAGGACACAAGCATCCTAACACATTGGCATTAGAGGAATTGCAGCGTATATTTGTGGGAATGGGATACGAAGTGGTAGAAGGTCCTGAAGTGGAATACGACTATTACAACTTTGAGGCACTTAATATACCGGCAAATCATCCGGCTAAAGATGAACAGGATACATTTTATATTAATAAAAATATCGTTCTTAGAACCCAGACTTCATCAGTTCAGGCAAGAGTAATGGAGAAAACACAGCCGCCTATCAGAATTATTTCACCAGGCAGGGTTTTCCGTTCAGATCAGGTAGATGCAACACATTCACCATCATTCCATCAGGTTGAAGGTCTTGCAATTGACAAAAACATTAACTTTGCAGATTTAAAGGGAACGTTACAGGAATTTGCCAAGGAGTTGTTTGGACCTGATACAAAGACTAAATTCAGACCTCATCACTTCCCGTTTACGGAGCCAAGTGCAGAAATGGATGTTTCATGCTTTAAATGTGGAGGAAAGGGATGCAGATTCTGTAAAGGCGAAGGCTGGATTGAAATTTTAGGATGTGGTATGGTACATCCTCACGTACTTGAAATGTGTGGAATTGATCCTGAAAAATATCAGGGATTTGCATTTGGAGTAGGATTAGAGAGAATAGCATTGTTAAAATATGAAATAGATGATATGAGACTGTTATACGAAAACGATGACCGTTTCTTAAATCAGTTCTAAAGAAAGGAGTTTACAATAATGAATACACCATTATCTTGGATAAAAGCATATGTTCCTGAACTTGAATGCAGCGATCAGGAGTATATGGATGCAATGACTTTATCAGGAACAAAATGTGAAGGCTACGAGAGATTAGATGCTGATCTTGACAAAATCGTTGTAGGACAGATTGAAAAAATAGAAAGACATCCGGATGCAGATAAGTTAGTTATCTGTCAGGTAAATATAGGAACAGAAACTATTCAGATAGTTACTGGAGCACCAAATGTTGAAGAAGGTCAGAAGGTTCCTGTAGTTTTAGATGGAGGAAGAGTTGCCGGAGGACATGACGGCTCAAGAACACCGGGAGGAATTAAGATTAAGAAGGGCAAGCTTAGAGGAATAGAATCCTGTGGTATGATGTGCTCTATTGAAGAGTTAGGCTCATCAAGGGATTATTATCCAAAGGCACCTGAAAACGGTATATATGTATTTGATGATGATGTGGAAGTAGGGGCTGATGCTGTAGAAGTGTTAGGTCTTCATGATACAGTATTTGAATACGAAATCACGTCTAACAGAGTTGACTGTTACAGTGTAATGGGTATTGCAAGGGAAGCAGCAGCTACATTTAAAAAGCCTTTTGTGGCACCAAAAACAGCTCCTGTGGGAAAAGACGGAGATGTAAATGATTACATTTCAGTTGAAATTAAAGATAGGGATTTATGTAAAAGATATTGTGCAAAGGTAGTAAAAAATGTAAAAATAGCTCCGTCACCGGAATGGATGCAGAGACGTCTTGCAAAAATGGGTATCAGACCTATTAACAATCTTGTAGATATTACAAATTATGTAATGGAAGAGTTTGGACAGCCAATGCATGCTTATGACTTATCAACAATAGCAGGAAATAAAATTGTTGTAAGACGTGCAAATGATGGAGAAACATTTGAAACATTAGATGGTCAGGAAAGGAAATTAGACAGCGAAATGCTTATGATTTGCGATGGTGAAAAGCCTGTAGGCTTAGCAGGAATCATGGGTGGAGAAAATTCAAAAATAAATGATGATGTTAAGGATATGCTTTTTGAGGCAGCATGTTTTGATGGCACCAATATCCGTCTTTCATCAAAGAGAGTAGGACTTAGAACTGATGCATCAGGAAAGTTTGAAAAGGGACTTGACCCTAATAATGCAGAGGATGCAATTAACAGAGCATGTGAGCTTATTGAAGAGTTAGGTGCCGGTGAGGTTGTTGCAGGTATGGTAGATGTATATCCTGAAAAGAAGGAGGAACATACTATTAAATTTGATCCTGATTATGTAAATAAACTTATTGGATTTAACCTTACAGAGGAACAGATGGTAAGTTATTTCCCTGCTCTTGAGCTGAAATATGATGCTGCAACTAAGACAATTACGGTACCTACATTCAGACAGGATTTAATTGGTATGTGCGATATTGCTGAAGAAGTGGCAAGATTTTACGGATATGCCAACATTCCTACAGCACTTCCAAGTGGAGAGGCAACAGCAGGAAAATTATCCTATAAATTAAGAATAGATGAAATTGCAAGAAGAGTAGCTCTTTACTGTGGATTTTCACAGGGAATGTCATATTCATTTGAAAGCCCGAAGGTTTATGACAAATTGCTACTTCCTATGGATTCTGATATGAGAAAATCCATTATTATTTCAAATCCTTTAGGAGAAGATTTCAGTGTTATGAGAACATCATCTCTTGGAGGTATGCTTACATCATTAGCTACAAACTACAACAGAAGAAACAAAGACGTAAGACTTTTTGAAATGGGAAATATTTATCTTCCAAAAGCTTTACCACTTACAGAGCTTCCTGATGAAAGAATGCAGTTTACATTAGGATTTTATGGTGATGGTGATTTCTTTACAATGAAAGGTGTTGTGGAAGAATTTTTAGAGCAGGTAGGAATGAAGGACAGAGTACACTATGATGCTGATGCAGGTAAATCATTCCTTCATCCGGGACGTCAGGCTAACATAGTTTATGACGGAAATGTTATTGGATATTTAGGAGAAGTTCATCCTACAGTATGTGAAAATTATGACATGAAAACAAGAGCATATATTGCAGTTATTGACATGCCATATGTATATGAAATGTCTTCATTTGATAAGAAATATGAGGGCATTGCCAAATTCCCTGCTGTCACAAGAGATATTTCAATGGTAGTTCCAAAGAATATTTTAGTGGGACAGATAGAGGAAGTTATTGAAAAGAGCGGCGGAAAGAATCTTGAAAGCTACAGTCTCTTTGACATATATGAAGGAGACCAGATTGAAGAAGGATTCAAGTCAGTTGCTTATTCAATAGTATTTAGGGCAAAGGACAGAACATTAGAGGAAAATGATGTTTCAAGTGCAATGAAGAAGATTCTTAAAGGACTTGAAGAAATGGGAATCCAGCTTAGAGGATAGAACCTTAAGGGTAAGTTGATTAAGACAGGCATATCATAAGTGGTGAAAACTACAATGGTATGTCTGTTTTTATAAGAATCTAAAAAATAGAAGGGGAAAATGTGAAAAAACACCATTATATTTAGCTTATGAAACAGATAAACTTCTTTAGTATTTTACAAAGCTTAAAAGATATTGTAAACTAGTAGGCGGACAATAAAACAAGAGGTGATAAAAGTGAAGTTTGTGATACAGCGTGTAACTGATGCTAAGGTTTCCGTAGATGGAAAAGTAGTTGGCAAAATAGGAAAAGGATTTATGGTTCTTATAGGAATTGCCGGTACGGACACTGTGGAAATTGCTGATAAAATGATTAAAAAACTAATTGGAATGAGAATTTTTGAAGATGAAAATGGCAAAACCAATTTAGCTTTAAAGGACGTAGGTGGAGAGCTGCTTCTTATTTCACAGTTTACTTTATATAGTGATTGTAAAAAAGGTAACAGACCTTCATTTGTAAACGCCGGTGCACCGGATATGGCAGATGAAATGTACCAATATATTATATCACAGTGCAAAAAAGAAATAGATGTAGTTGAAAAGGGAATATTTGGAGCGGATATGAAGGTAAGCCTTGTAAATGACGGACCTTTTACCATTGTGTTAGATAGTGATGAAATAATAAAGAACAAATAGAAAAGAGGATATATTATGTGTAGCGAAAATAAAATGAGTTTACATGATTATTATTATGATTTGCCTGAGGAGTTAATTGCTCAGGATCCTTTAGAGGATAGAAGCAGTTCCAGACTTATGGTACTTGATAAGGAAACAGGGAATGTGGAGCATCACGTATTTAAGGAAATAATAGATTATTTAAATCCGGGAGACTGCCTTGTTATAAATGATACAAAGGTTTTGCCTGCAAGATTGTATGGAAACAAAGTAGGAACAGACGCAAAAATCGAAGTTCTTCTTTTAAAGAGGCGTGAAAAGGATGTGTGGGAAACTTTAGTTAAGCCCGGCAAAAAATGTAAGCCGGGAACTGTTATTAACTTTGGCGACGGCATTCTTACAGGAGAAGTTATTGATGTAGTTGAGGAAGGAAACCGACTTATTAAGTTTAATTATGAGGGAATATTTGAGGAAGTATTAGACAGGTTAGGTGAAATGCCTCTTCCACCATATATTACCCACAAACTTAAAGATAAAAGCAGATACCAGACGGTATATGCCAAGTATGAAGGCTCAGCGGCAGCACCAACGGCGGGACTTCATTTTACTAAGGAATTATTAGAAAAAATCAGGGAAAAGGGTGTTAAAATTGCCCACGTTACCCTTCATGTGGGACTGGGAACTTTCAGACCGGTAAAGGTTGACAATATTTTGGAACATCATATGCATTCAGAGTTTTATATGGTGGATGAAGAAGATGCTAATCTCATTAATACATGTAAAGAAAATGGTGGACGCATTATTTCAGTTGGAACTACCAGTACCAGAACATTAGAAACAGTAACAGATGAAAATGGAGTGGTACATGAAGGTAGTGGATGGACACAGATTTTCATTTATCCGGGATATAAGTTTAAGGCAATTGATTGTCTTATTACCAATTTTCATTTGCCTGAATCAACACTTATTATGTTAGTGTCAGCTTTAGCCGGTAGGGAAAAGGTACTTAATGCTTATGAAATTGCAGTTAAGGAAAAATACAGATTTTTCAGCTTTGGCGATGCTATGCTGATTATTTGACACAAAATCTTACATTTGTGAAGTAATCAATTTCGTCATCAAAGTTTTCAATTACATCATTTTGGGTAGAAATGATTAAATTGCCGATGCTCTGCGGGGTGTCGGCATTTTGTTTGGTGTGAAAAATCTGTAAAAATGCGGAAAACACTTGCAATGGCGGTAGGTCATGCTATCGTAAAGTCAAGATAAAAC
>NZ_CAKVZL010000096.1:0-8045 GCF_934835595.1 Eubacterium sp. AF15-50 | reverse complement strand
ATGTAATATAAGCTGCCTAAAAAGAAAAAGTTCTGAATACCTTTAAAAAGGACTCAGAACTCTTTAAATAGCAGGGGTGGTAGGAATCGAACCCACCTCTGGAGTTTTGGAGACTCTTATTCTACCGATGAACTACACCCCTATTTGCAATTTTGCACAACAAAGATATTTATACCATAATTAGATTTCACTGTCAAGAAAAATATGTCATATTTTTGTGAAGTTATGTCATATTTCTTTCAGGGATATCATATTTTAGGTTTAATTGTTTGGAAAAATTAAATGTGTTATGTTGAATATATATAAAAAGTAGGAGGTATACATTTATGAAAAAAAGATTAATGATATTGTGTCTTGCTGTTGCATTGATTATAACATCATTGCCGGGACAAAACGGTTTGAAAAATGTGAAGGCGGAAGATGAAGGAGCAATTAATGACGGAGTATATGTTATTCAATCGGTCTATAACCAAAAAGCAATAACCCAGACAGATGTATCAAATTATTATGCTGATTGCGTTGTATGGAATACTGATGCCCTAAGTGACTTAGCGAGATTTAATGTAAAGGAAGAAGGAGAATATTATACATTTACAAATACTGTTACGGACAAAACTATGAAAATAACAGGAAAAAGTAATGGTGATAAGCTGGATTTTAATGGAAATGATGGTACGGATATTTACAAATGGAAACTGGTTCCTATAACAGAAGGCAAATATGAAGGTTGTTATTATATTGTGTCTGCTGTAAAAAACGACAACGGTGAGGAGGAATGTGCGGAAATTATCAGTGATGATGACAAAAGGGATAAAGATGGTGCTCAGGTTCGTTTGTGGACTAAAGCAAAAAGTATAGATTATGAACCGAGACAAATATGGAAGTTAAAAAAGACCAGTGTGGAATATAATGGATTTACAGAGGAAATGAATGACACCATGGTAAATGCGTTTAAAGATTACTATTATAAATACTATGAAAAAACAGGGTATATGACATTTCATAGTAGTGATGATGGTTTTTGGGGAGAGGCAGAAATAATGGAAGCACTTCTTGATGGCTATGAAACAACAGGTAAAGCAATATATAAAGATATGTTTGTTACAACTTATAAAGATTTTATAGCAACCAACGGAGAAGATTGGGCATGGAAGGATTGGAATGACGATTTGGCATGGGCAGTCTTGGCATCGGTTAGAGCATATATTTTGTTTGGTGATGAACAATACTTAACATATGGTAAACATAATTATGATTTAATGTACGAAAGAGCAAATAAGAGAAGCGACGGAATGCTTATATGGAAAATGAATCATGAGAATGATGATACAACATCCTGTATTAATGGACCTGCAACAGTGGGGGCATGCTATCTGGCTGAAGCAACGGGGGATATGTCTTATTATGAAAAAGCAAAAAAACTGTATTCAGCCTGGAGAAACAGTTCTATGTATGTACGAGAAGGAGAGGAAATAGGGCATGTCTGGGATACAATGCATGAATACTGGTGCTCAACATATAATCAGGGGACATTTATTGGAGCGGCAACAATGCTTTATGAACACTTTGGAGACAATAGTTATTATGAAGATGCCTGCAATGCTGTAAATCATACAATGAAAGCTTTGTGTTATAACAATATATTAATTAAGGAAGATGCATATATCACAGACAACTCAAAAATGCGTGGAATTTTAATGAGATATTTAAGAAAGTTCATAGTGGATTTCAACAGACCGGAATATTTATCATTCTTCCGGGATAATGCAAAAATAGCATGGATGAATAAAAACTCAAAGAATTTGCAATGGTGTGTATGGAATAAGAAAACATCAGAAGATGTAACATGGGAATGCTACACAGCGTATAATGCCATATCTCTTATGGCAAATATGCCTACATATTCTGACAGACTTGAAAGAGATGCATATTCACTTATAGAAGCAGAGGATATGGACTATACTAAAGGTTTGATTTCTGAAAACAGTGATAACACCAGTGGAGGAAGAAGTCTGGGTGGAATTAATAGTGGAGATTACACTGCATACTATAACGTTGATTTTGGAAAAACAGGATGTTCAAAAGTTAAACTTAGATATTCAAGAAAAACAGAAGATGCAGAAAAAAAGGGGAGAATAGAAATAAGGCTTGGTTCTACAAATGGAACCATAATTGCAAGTGTTCCATTAGATAATACAGGTGACTGGAGTGATTGGAGAGAAATTTCTGTTGATACAGCAAGAGTAAAGGGTGTACAAAATTTATATGTCATTTTCAAGTCAGATACTGAACATGTATGTAATTTGGACTATATACAGTTTGAAAAGGCAACAGATAATTCCCAGGGATATATGTTTCTTTATTCAGAGTCTAATGATAAATATGCCCAGTTGAAAAATGGAACAAAAGATACAACTATTTTAGCAAGAAGTACCAGTAGAGGAGATTGGGAGCAAATAGGTATAGTTAATAATTCTGATGGTACAGTTTCATTTAAGTCTTTAGTTACTGAAAAATATATAAGGGCAGCATATGGCTCAAATGGATATTATATTACTGCAAATGCAGATACCATTGATGATGAGTCAAAATTTATAGTTGAAAACTTAAATGAAGAATCAGATGATACATCGGTGGCAATAAAATCTGTTAAGACAGGTAAATACCTGTTAGTTGACCCTGAAGATGAAGAAATGTATATTCTGGCTAATGCAGATAAAGTGACAGGAAATCAAGAAAAATTCAGGTTTTTAACAGCAGATGGAAGCAAAATTTTGCCTAAAGGTGCAATATATAATATTGTAACAAGCCCTGAACTAAAAATAGAGGGATACCAGATAAGTACAACATTAGGAGGAATAAGAACTATTGCGTCTGTTGAACTAAAAATAAATGAAGGACAAGTTGTAAAGTGGGGATTTATTTATGGTGTGTCAGAAGTAGACGGTATAAAAACCAATATTAAGGAATCAGAGATGGTCGTTAATAGTAGTAATAAATATATTGCAAGCTTTGAATCTACCGCTAATGGAACTGCTGCACAAAAATTTGGAGAATCCGATACGGCAACATACTATGTAAGAACAATAAAGTTCGGAGCATTTTCCACTAAGGAATTTACATCAAAGTATATGGTCAGGGCATATGCCGTACTGGATGATGGTACCTATGTATATGGAGACAATATTTCACAATATTCTATTTACGATGTTGCAAAAAATCTTTATGAAAATGTAAAGATGAATACAAAGGAAGCTCATGCCTATCTTTTTAATAAAATAGTTAAAGTTGTTAATAAGGATGCAAAAGAAATAGATTATGATTGGGGAAATACAATAGTCACTCCGTAGTCATAAAAGGAATAAAAAAAGGACTTTTACGCATAATTGTTTTAGGAAATAATTCATAAAAACAATTATGTAAAATAGTAATAAAAGCATACAAAATGCGAAATAGTAAAAATATACAACAACTGTTATAAAATGATACTTGTATATAATTATTCTATGATATATCATACTTGATAAGAAATGAAATTATAAAGACAATGTGGATAGAAAGGAGGAGCCTGTATTGATTAAAGAAACCGTGGATGCAATTAGAATTGCAGAGTCAGATGCTGAAAAAACGGTAATGACGGCAAAGGATAATGCAATGAACATGAAAAATGACATTAAGATAAGGGCACAATCATATAGGGAAGAGGAAACAGATAAAGTGAAAGATAAAGCCCGCAGGGATATGGAAGAAACCATTAAAAGTTGCAGCGAGGCAGACAGAGAATTTAATGCAGAAATTGACAAGCAGGTAATAAAACTAAAGGAAGAGGCAGCAGAAAGGCAGCCAGAGGCAGTAAAAGCTGTAATTGATGCATTGTTTTAGGAGGTTTTTATGGCAGTTTTGCAAATGCAAAAAATTAATATATGCGCAATGAAAGCAAACCGGAAGAAAATTCTTGAGCTACTACAAAAACGTGGTTGTCTGGAGATAATTGAAAAGGATAAGGAAGATGAGGTTTTTACTAAAACCAATACGGCTACCCAGATTTCAATTTTTGAAAGGAATGTTTCTTTAGCTGAAAATGCCTTGGAAATTTTAGATATGTATGCACCTGAAAAGAAGTCAATGTTATCTTCTCTAGAGGGGAAGAAACAGATATCTGATTCGGAATATTTAAAGACAATTAGCGACCAACAGGAAATAATGTCTTTAGTGAACAGGATTATTCAGCAAAAGAAAAATCTTGATGAAAAGGAAAGTCAGATTGCAAAGTATCAGGATGAAATTAAGGCATTAAGCATATGGAAAAATCTTGATGTTCCAATGAATTATCAGGGAACAAAGGATACGGTGTTTATGTTAGGAAGTATCTTAGGAAGTTACACTCAGGAGATTTTAATTTCAGAAATTGAAAAAATAGAAGAGTTTCCAAAGGAAGTATATATTCAGGTAGTAGCTGCTGATAAATTCCAGACATACATTACCTGTATATGTATTAAGGACAAGACGGAAGAAACGGAGAAAGCGTTAAGGCAGCTGGGATTTACCAGGCCTCAGGTGGTGGCACATCACACGCCGGCTGTTTCAATTAAAAACAGAGGGAAGCGCATTGAAAATTTATACAGCGACATAGCTGAAATTAAGTCTGAACTTGCCCGGGAGGCATTAAGCAGACAGTCAATAGAAAGTGTTTCAGACTATTACACTGTAAGGGCTGATAAATACCGGGTTGTAGGAACCATTCTTCAGTCAAAGCACACGTTTTTTGTTAGTGGATTTATTCCGGTGAAAAAATCGGGAAAGTTAATTGAGGAGCTGGAAAAAAAGTTTGTTGTGGCTATTGATACGGAAGAGGTAGGGGAAGATGAAGATGTTCCCGTACTTCTTGAAAATAATAAGACTGCTGCGGCAGTGGAGGATGTGGTAACATCCTTCGGATATCCGGGCAAAAACGAAATCGACCCCACAGCCATTACGGCATTTTTCTATTATGTACTATTCGGTATTATGCTAAGTGATGCAGCCTATGGTTTAATAATATCTCTAGGTTGTCTGTTTGCACTAAAAAAATATCCGGGAATGTCACCAACCATGGAAAAGACTCTTAGAATGTTTAAAAACTGTGGAATTTCCACATTGGTATGGGGCATATTATTTGGCGGATATTTTGGAGATGCAATACAGGTTATTGCCAAAACATTTTTTGACACCACAATAACCATTCCGGCATTATGGTTTGAACCTATAGAAAAGCCAATGGAAATGTTAATATACTGTATGATTTTCGGGATTATACATTTATTTACAGGACTGGCAATAAAGGGATACCAGCTGCTTAAGCAAAAGGATGTAATGGCATTTGTGTGTGACGTGGTTTTATGGTACGTGTTCTTAATAGGACTGATATTGCTATTAGTTCCAACATCATTATTTGCATCCCTTTCAGGAACAACAATAGTTTTTCCGGCAGGTATAAATATGCTGGCAAAGGTAATGGCATTAGGTGGAATGTTGGGAATACTTTTAATGGCAGGAAGAAGGGCAAAAAATCCTATAAAGAGACTGTTATTAGGAGCCTACAGCCTTTATGACACAACCAGCTGGCTCAGTGATTTGTTGTCATATTCAAGACTGTTGGCATTAGGACTTGCCACAGGAGTAATTGCAAAGGTTATTAACACCATGGCAGCCATGGGAGGAAAAAGTATAGGCGGAGTTATACTTTTTATAGTGGTATTTGTATTTGGTCACACATTTAACCTGGCAATTAATCTTTTAGGTTCCTATGTTCACACCAACAGATTACAGTACGTTGAATTTTTTGGAAAGTTTTATGAAGGCGGAAGCAGAGAGTTTAAGCCTTTTAAGGAAAATACAAAATACATTAATGTAAAGGAGAATTAATTATGACATTTGGAGATTTTTTTGAAAATTTAGGATTATTTTATGCATTATTAGGTGCAGCTTTAGCAGTGTTAATGGCAGGTGCAGGTTCAGCCATTGGTGTAGGTATAGCAGGAAGAGCGGCGGCAGGAGTTATGACTGAAGACCCGTCAAAGTTTGCTAAGGTATTAGTTATGCAGTTACTTCCGGGTACTCAGGGACTTTACGGATTATTAATCGGTTTCGTTACATTATCAAAAATCGGAATCATTGGAGGAACTTCCGTACAGGTATCATCTCTTCAGGGACTTGAAATACTCGCAGCGTGTCTTCCAATTGCAATTGTAGGTCTTATTTCTGCAAAGGCACAGGGAAAAACAGCAGCAGCAGGTATCGGAATTGTTGCAAGAAGACCTGAACAGTTTGCAAAGGCAATGTTATTCCCTGCAATGGTTGAAACATATGCTATTTTAGCACTTCTTATTTCATTCCTGGCAATTAACGGAATTTCATTGTAGGAGACGGTATTAAAGGAGATACGTTGAAAAGGAGAAGTGTATGAGTGGATTAGACAACATTGTGCAGGAAATTCATTCTCAGGCACAGAAGGAAGCAAACCGGATTTTAAATGAAGCTGAAGAATATTGCAACGAGTATATGGATGGTGTAAAAGCTGACGTAGCAGTACAGGTAGAACAAATCAATAAAAAATCTTTAGCTGACAGAAAGTTATATGAGGAAAAAACAAAATCCGGTGGTGAATTTAGAAAAAGAAAAACCATACTTATGGCAAAACAGAGCTGCATTAATGAAGTAATTGAAAAAGCAGAAAAGACTTTTTTAGAACTTGAAAGTGAAGAATACTTTAAACTAATGCTTGAATTATTTAAGGCTAATGTAACATGTGAAAAGGGGAAAATCCTGTTTAATGAAAAGGATTTAAGCCGGATGCCTCAATGGTTTAAGGATGAAATTAATCAGGCAGCAAAGGAAAAAGGCGGAGAAATTAAAATAAATGAAAAGCCTGAAAACATTGATGGAGGATTTATTTTAACTTACGGTGATATTGAAGAAAACTGCACGGTAAAATCTCTGTTTATGGCAAATTCAGATAAGCTTAAAGATGTTGCCAATAAAGTATTATTTGGTACCGGAAATTAGGAGGTAATGCCATGGAAAAGGATTATACTTACGGTGTTGCCAGAATAAGGGCATTAGAGGGAAAGCTATTTTCTGATGATGATATGACGGCACTGTTGCAGTGTAGTGATTACAGTCAGTGCATTGCATTTCTAAAGTCCAAGGGCTGGGGAAATGGTGCAGATTCTTTAGAGAAAATGATTTCCATAGAAAAAAAGAATACATCTAAACTTATAAAAGAATTATCAGATGACAGTAATGAAATGGATATTCTTATGATAGGTGACGAGTATCATAACCTAAAGGCGGCAATTAAGCAGGTTTGTACAGACAGTAATAATGACAATATTTTCTATGAAGGAACTAAATTGTCTCCGGAGATTATTATGGAATCCATAAGGCAGGGAAAGTATCAGAAACTACCTGAAAATATGGAAAAGCCGGCTAAGGAAGCAGCAGATACATTGATTCAGACAGGAAGCGGACAGATATGCGATGTAATAATTGATAAGGCAGCTCTTGAGAAAATAAAGGAAATGGGAGAAAATTCCGAAAGTAAGTTAATTAGAAAATATGCCGATACGACAGTTACCATTGCTAATATAAAAATTGCAGTAAGATGTGCCGCCACAGGCAAAAACAGTGATTTTGTAAAAAAATGCGTTGTTAGCTGTGACGGAATAAGCATAAGGGATTTAGCAGCATCAGTAGATGGAGGCATGGAAGGTGTGTGTACTTATCTGGAAAGCACAGGGTTTAAAGATGGGGTAGATGCACTAAAGAAATCCATGTCAGTGTTTGAATGCTGGTGTGATAACAAAATTGTCCAATGTATTAAATCCGAAAAATACAATTCCTTTACTGTAGGCCCAATTATAGCCTATGCCATAGCAAAGGAAATGGAAATTAAGACCATAAAGATAATTTTAACATGTAAGTTAAATGGATTTGATAACGGGTTTATCAGAGAAAGAATGAGGGAAATGTATGTATAAGGTAGCAGTAATGGGTGATTATGACAG
>NZ_CAKVZL010000095.1:0-8161 GCF_934835595.1 Eubacterium sp. AF15-50 | reverse complement strand
CTGTAACACCTCCGATATTGCGGTCGAGATCCCATGGCATACCAATACCAATATGATCATTTAACCTAAGTGGCTGATACTGTGTAAGTACACCTACCGTATCAACGCCCGAATTAATACAGTTGCTTAATGGGAAATCTATAATCTTATATTTTCCACCAAACGCAACTGCCGGTTTTGCAACTTTTGCAGTAAGTACACCAAGACGGCTACCTTGTCCACCTGCTAACAACATTGCAATCATTTCTTTTTTTATCATGTCAACTCACCTCGCTGCTTATATTAAGTAATAAAATTATAGCATTAAATTGCTAATAATAAAAGCATTTTCCCCCTATTTTTTATTTATATTTTCTCTTTTTTTTGCCATTTTTCGTTCTTAGTTGTGCAAAATGTACATTTTTTTTATTGTTCTTTCCTATTTCTTATTTTTTCATCAATCTATTTTGTATTTTTAACAATTTTCTATACTATATTTTGTCTAAAATTGCTATAATAAAGTTATTCCTGATTTTTGTATTTATTATAGAAGATTTACCTTTTAGTTTTGATTAATTTTATGTTAAATCTTTAAAAAGTACTAAAACAAGTGTATAATCATATAAGATTTTATTATGAGATTGGAGAAGAATATGTACAAATTAGATTTTAATACTCCTGCTAAACTACATTTTACCGGAATCGGTGGAATTAGTATGAGTGCATTAGCAGAAATCATGATTTCAAGAGGTTTTACCGTTACAGGTTCAGATTCAAAGGAGTCCGAAATAACAAAGCACCTAGAGTCATTAGGTGCAACTATTTGCTACGGACAAAAATCGCAGAATGTTTCTTCAGATGTTGAAGTTTTAATTTATACAGCTGCCGTTAAACAGGATAATCCTGAATTAGTTGCAGCAAAATCAATGAATATTCCCCTTCTTACAAGGGCGGAATTTTTAGGTCAGATTATGCAGAATTACCATACCGCCATTGGAGTTTCAGGAACTCACGGAAAGACCACTACTACTTCCATGCTTTCCCAGATTATGCTCGAGGCAGATACCGACCCTACCATATTAGTAGGTGGAATTATGCCTGCCATTAAGGGAAATACAAGAATCGGTCATTCTGATAAGCTTATTACTGAAGCATGCGAATATACTAACAGTTTCTTATCCTTTAAGCCAACAGTTGCCATTATTTTAAATGTTGCAGCGGACCATCTGGACTTTTTTAAGGATTTAGACGATATAAGACATAGCTTTAGGGAATATGCCCGTTTAGTCCCTGATGATGGAGCTTTAATTATTAACAGCGACATTGACAATATTGAATATTTTACGGAAGGGCTCAAATGCAGTGTCATTACAGTAGGTTCAGACCCTAATAAAAGTATGTACAGTGCTGCAAATATTACTTTTGATGAATTTGCAAGAGGCTCTTATGACTTAGTTGTAAACGGTGAAATTAAAGACCATATTACATTAAAGGTCACAGGAAAGCACAATATTTATAATTCCTTAGCTTCTATTGCTGCTGCCCACTTTATGGGAATAAGTAATGAAGATATTAAAACAGGACTTATGGCATATGAAGGTACGGACAGACGTTTTCAGCTTAAGGGTAAATTGGGAGATATTACTATTATAGATGATTATGCCCATCATCCTGATGAGATTAGGGCCACCCTTAGCACTGCAAAACACTACCCTCACAATAAATTATGGGTTGTATTCCAGCCACACACATATTCACGTACAAAAGCTCTGTTGCCTGAGTTCGCTGATGCGTTGAAGGAGGCTGATGCAGTAGTTCTGGCTGATATTTATGCTGCAAGGGAGAAAAATACCCTTGGCATAAGTTCAAAAGATGTAATGGATGAGATAAAAAAAGACGGTGGTACCGCTTACTATTTCCCAACTTTTAGTGAAATAGAAAATTTTTTATTAGAAAATTGTGCACACAATGATTTGTTAATAACAATGGGTGCCGGAGACGTAGTAAAAATAGGGGAACATCTTCTTGGAAAATAACTTATTAACATTCCACAAAATTTTGTTGATAACTATTAACAAAATTTTGTGGATTTTTTGTTTACATAAGATTGAATTTTAGCAACCTTGATTTTCCAGAGTTAATGGGAGGTGTGACAGTTTTCGACAAATTATGCCCCCTTTTTATTATCATTATTAACATTATTAACATACCCCGCAATCCCTTTAAAATAGGGCATTTCAGCCAATTTGTGACGTTGATTTTTAGAAATTTTATGCTATACTTCAAAATGTATTTGAGATGCAGACAAAGCTTTGGAGCAAAGCTTGATATAGAAAATTATTGTAGGAGAGCACAAAAATGGCTAAGTTGATTTTAGACAGAGGTAACTTTGCGGATTTCACCTCTATTTCGAATGTTTTTTTAGATGAGTATATGCCAAAAGCCAATGGGGAATTTATAAAAATCTACCTTCATTTGCTTCGTCTTATGAACAGAAATACTAGCGAAGCTTCTGAAGATGAATTAACACTTTCAAATATTGCTGACAGGTTTAATATGTTAGAGGCTGACGTAAATCGTGCCCTCCATTACTGGGCAGATCAAAGTCTGTTATCACTTTCAACGGACAAGTCCGGAAATATTGCCTGCATCAGATTTGAAGCCTTAAAAAGCAACCGTTATCTTGTAAGCGGTATTTCCACTGAGAATGTATCTGGTGCTATTGAAGTATCTGATATTTCAGATGTAAAACCTGAAATTTTGGCAGCGGTTTCAGGAGACAGCACTCCTATTCCTGTTCCGGAAACATCAGGGATTATCATTCCGGCTAAGAGGAAATATTCTCCAAAGGAAATTGCTTCTTTTTCAAATGATGACAGGTTTGAGCAGCTTACATTTTTGGCACAGACTTATTTAGGATGTACACTTAATCCTGCTGACATTAACAGCATTATTTATATGTTAGACGGACTTAAGCTGGATTCTGATTTTATTATATACATAATGGAAAAGTGCATTTCAGAAGGTCATAAGACTTTTTCATATATTGAAAAGACTGCTATTTCTTATGTTCAAAAGGATATCTATACTATCGAGGAAGCTAAGTTAGATGCAAAAGTAAGAAAGGATATTTACAAAAGAATTTATAAGATTTTTGGACTAACTTATAAGGCTCCTGTAAAAAATGAGGTTTTATATATTTCAAAATGGACAGACAAGTATGGTTTTTCTGATGACATTATTTTAGAGGCATGCAACCGTACCATGGAGCATACTCACTGTGCAAGTTTCAGATACGCAGATGGTATTTTGACAAACTGGTTCAAAAATGATGCTAACTGCTTAGAAGCTATTGAAAAGCTGGACAAGATTCATTCTGAAGAGACAGCTAAGTCATTTAGTGTTGTTTCAAAAGCCCCGGCAAAGAAGGCAGTAAAAGCTAAACGTGCAAAAACTTTTGAACAGCGTACATATGATTACAGTCAGTTAGAAAAGAAGATTGTAGAAAGCCAAAACAAGAAATTTGCCAAGAAGAATATTTAATAAAAGGATTTAAGGAGAGTTTCCCCTATGGGTCTTACAAGAGAACAGTTTGATACTATAAGTAACAACTATAATAACAGACGTTTAGAAAATAAAATAGAAATGGACAGGCGTATTAAGGAGGTTTATGAAAATGTACCTCAAATAGCCGAATATGACAGGGAAATTGCTTCACTGGCTGTTAATGCCACAAGGCTTGCATTGTCCGGTGATGCTTCTGCTAAGGACTCTTTAAGAGAGGATATTCAGGTTATAAGCGAGAAAAAGCGTGCAGCACTTCTTATGAACAGATATCCCGGGGACTATCTGGATGAAATTTTTACCTGTCCTATTTGTAAGGACACCGGATTTGTCCACGGAAAACCTTGTGAATGCCTTAAGTCTGAAATAATAAATCTTATATATTCAAGATCAGAATTAAATGAGATTTTAGCAGTGGAAAATTTTGATAATTTCAATTTTGATTTCTATTCTGATGACATAATTGATGAAGTTTCCGGCATATCTTCCCTGGAAAATATGGAAACTATTGTAGACAGATGTCATTATTTTATAAATAACTTTGACAAACACCCATGTAATCTGCTATTCTATGGCAGGGCGGGTACAGGCAAAACCTTTTTAATTAACTGTATTGCCAAAGAATTAATAGACAAATCTTATTCTGTTATTTATCTTTCAGCAGTTCAGTTTTTTGACCTGCTTGCAGATTATTCTTTCAGAAGAGAGAATAATTCCGTTTACAGACAGATTAGTATAAATGAATTAGAGGGATGTGATTTACTTATAATTGACGATTTAGGTACTGAGATGAGCAATTCCTTTACCGACTCGGCACTGTTTGATTGTCTTAATGAGCGACTTATACATCGGAAATCTACTATTATTTCTACAAACTTTTCTATAGAAGATTTGCAGAATAAATATGAAGAGAGAATTTTTTCCAGGGTTATTGGAAATTATAATTCTTTTAAGATTTTTGGTGATGATATAAGAATAAAGAAAAAGTTTACTATTTAACACATTTACACATGAAGGAGAGTTTTACAAATGGCTATCGAAAAGTTTATCGAATCTATTCCCGTTGGTCCACTTGCCATCGTAGCATTATCAGGAAGTAAGGCATTAGGAGAAACTGTTGATGCTTACATTTCTGATTGGAGAAGTGAAAGAGTCGAAGCAAAAGAATCACCTATTACATTTAAAGGTTATGTTAAGGATTCATACCTGTTAGATGTAAGCACACCAAGATTTGGTACAGGTGAAGCAAAATGTACCTTAAAAGACACAGTTCGTGGTTGCGACCTCTATATTATCGATGATGTTACTAATTACAGCATTGAGTATACTGTTTGTGGTCAAAAGAACCATATGTCTCCTGATGACCACTATGCAGACATTAAGAGAGTTATTGCCGCTGCTGCAGGTAAGGCAAAAAAAATTACTGTTATTATGCCTTTCTTATATGAAAGCAGACAGCACAGACGTACTTCCAGAGAATCTATGGATTGTGCAGTTATGTTACAGGAACTTGTTAATATGGGAGTTGATAATATTCTTACTTTCGATGCCCATGACCCACGAGTTAACAATGCTATTCCTATTCACGGTTTTGAGTCAATTATGCCAACATATCAGTTCATTAAAAATCTTTTAAGAAATGTTGACGATTTGCAGTTAGATTCAGATCATTTAATGGTTATAAGCCCTGATGAAGGTGCTATGGGAAGAGTTGTATACTTCGCCAACGTACTTGGTATTAATATGGGTATGTTCTATAAGCGTCGTGATTATACTACTATTGTAGATGGAAGAAATCCTATTGTAGCTCATGAATATTTAGGCGAATCAGTAGAAGGAAAGGATGTTCTTATTATTGATGATATGATTTCATCCGGTGACAGTATGTTAGATGTTGCAAGCCAGTTAAAAAAACGTAAAGCAAAGAGAGTTTTTGTTGCATCAACCTTTGGTCTCTTTACAAACGGTTTGGAAAAATTTGATAAAGCCTATGAAGATGGTCTTATTTACAGAGTAATGACTACAAACTGCATTTACCAGACTCCTGAACTTTTGTCAAAAGAATGGTACATCAGTGTAGACGTTGCAAAATACACAGCCTTATTTATTGACAGATTAAACCACGATTCTTCAATTAGCGATTTATTAGATCCTGTTGAGCGTATCAACAAACGTGTTAATGAATATGGAAACAGATAGTTAAAGTTTATTTAAAAAGATTGCTACTATTTTGGTAGCAATCTTTTTTTGTCTTTATATTTTATTTTTAAGCCGGCTGCCTCTGGGCAAGCTGTCTTTTTGATTTCTTATTTTATAACTTTATAAAATTGTGATGTATTTTCAACTTATCCGCCATTACTTTTTCTCTGGTATGGCAGGAGAAAATAATAACCTGTTCCATGCTTTCAGCCATAAACTTCATTGTGTTGCCCATACGTTTATTATCATACATAACAAAGGCATCATCTAAAAGAATCGGCTTCTTATCTTTCTCAAAAATAATGTCAGCTGCTGCAAGACGAAGCGCCATATATATCTGCTCCACCGTTCCTTTACTAAGCTTAGATGCAGGAATTAGTGATTTTTTACCATTAATGGAAATGTTTAATCTGTCATCTATAGAAAGATTATCATATTTTCCATTGGTAATCTCCGACATATAAAAGGACGCCTTTTCATTTAACTTCTTTCCAAAGCTGTTTCTAATTTCAGTAGCTATTTTTTCAATATTTGTCTTTGCCTCTTCAATGGCATCAATTTCAAACTTTGCTTTTTTAATAACTTCAAGTCTGTGATTTGATTCATTAATTCTTGCTTCAACTTCAATATCTTTTTCTTTTTTCTGCTCCAAAATCCAGTTAGCCTTGGAAATAGCCTCATTCAATTCCCTCTCCTGCTGCTCTATTTCCTTAAGCTCATCGCTACAATCTTCTGAATTTACTTCCTTTTCCTCTTCTGCCTTTATCAACTCCTGTGTTGCCTCAAGGGCATCTTTTTTGCTGTCAATCTGATGCATACAATAAGTTTCCTCATGCTTTGCCGCATCTAACTTGTCCAGTACCAGCTTAAGCTCTTTCAGGCTTTCAATTTTCTTATTGCGTTTCTTTTTGTTAACAAAAAACTTTACAACAGATAAAATCAGACACACGCCTGCCAGTCCTAAGCAAATCGCAGGCTTCATCCAATATTCCCCTACATATAACAAATCAACATTGCCAACGGTAAAGCCAATTGCTGCCCCAATAAATGCCATGGTAAGAATTATAAACACAATCGGTATATTGCTTCTGTTTACAACCTTATCTGTAAGCATATCCATGGTCTCCCAATTATCAATACCCTTGCTTTTTAATTCATTTTCCAATGACTGCTTATGGGATTTTATCTGCTCTAACATAGAGTTATACTTTTCAAGCTCCGTGGTATATGACAAAACCTCCTGATATAGATTCTCTTTTCTCTCATTTTGCCTTGCCAGTTCCTCCAGCCTTTTGGCATCCCTTGCAGACAAATCCTTTTTCTTTTCCTGAAGACGTGCCACAGACTCCTTTTTCTGTTCAATAGAGGCAATAATTGTGTGCTGTTCTCTTTCTGACAACTCCAATGTATCCTCGTCATCTCTTATATATCTGCGGATTTCATCCTCTTCTCCAATTTTATTTTCAGAAATAATCTTTCTTTTTTCGGTATTTAACTCCTCAAAAGCCTCTTTTATATTAATTTCCATAGACTTTGTGGAACCAAGATTAGCTGCATAATTTTTCAGTATATTCTCCAGTTCCTTGTCAGTAACGCTGCCTAGCTGGCTTATGCTAATGGTATTGTAATAACAGCTTTCATCCAGTCCCGCAAACAGTTCATCTATTTGTTCCTGAGATAATTCAATACCTAAATCCTCATTTATTACCTTAAAGCTCTTATTTTCCTTACTAAAATTGCGCTCTATACGATAGTTCACTCCATCGCTTTCAATTCCCATGGTTCCCTGATAATTAGAAGGATTGTCCCATGGCTGGTATTTAGAATAGGTATCTTTAGCACTTGCCTTTCCTCTTTGCTTTTCAATTCCAAAAAGCATACCTCTTATAAAGGTGTGAAGAGTGGTTTTCCCTGCCTCATTTTCACCATATATAATATTAAGTCCCGGCTCAAGAGATATATATTTATGATTAAATTTACCAAAATTCGTCAACTGTATATCTTTTATAATCATACCTTACCCTCCATAGCCTGTGATAAAGCTTTTGTGCCATAATAAAGTGCCTTCTGCTGCAACGGATTTAATGGTTCCTTATCTAAATACTGACCAATAAACATTCCAAGAATATTATCCTTATTGTCGGCATACATTTCCTCAAAATCAAAATCCGGAATTGTTTCATCAATAACAGTTACTATATTGCCACAATCCATTACGTCTTTTATGCTTATTTCAAATTCAGGATCCCTGTAACCGTTAAATGTTACACGGTACATGTTATCCTTTCCTCTTTCATTAAAAATGTCGGAAAGTCTGTGTCTGATTTCCATATTTGTAGCATTCGGCGTTACCGTAAAGTCCAAATCAACATACTGTCTTTTAGAAAATGGCACAAATTCAAACTCCAGACCTTTCTTG
>NZ_CAKVZL010000094.1:0-8230 GCF_934835595.1 Eubacterium sp. AF15-50 | reverse complement strand
CGATGATATAGCCTGGGCTGTACTTGATTCAGTAAGAGCATATTTATTATTTGGAGACCAGAGTTACTTAGATATTGCAAAGAAAAACTGGGACTTTATGTATAAAAGAGGAACAGAAGGAAGAACAGACGGACTTATCAGATGGTCTCATGAAAACGGAAGAGGAGACGGAACCACATCATGTATTAATGGTCCTGCCACAGTAGGAGCTTGTTATCTTGCAATTGCAACAGGTGATGAAAGTTACTATACCAAGGCAAAAAGCGTATTTGATGCATGGAGAAACAGTTCATTGTATGTAAGAGAAGGTGATGATGCAGGACATGTATGGGATAGTGTAGGAAACAACTGGCGTTCCACATATAATCAGGGAACTTTCCTTGGAGCCGCAATTATGCTTTATGAAAAATATGGAACACAGCAGTACTATGATGATGCATGTAATGTAATGGCAAATACGGTAAAAGGCCTTTGTTACAATAATATTCTTAAGGAAGAGAACACAAACTCCGGTGACCTTTCAGGTATGCGTGGTATCCTTATGAGATATATGAGAAAGTTCATTGTAGATTTTAATAAAGGCGAGTATCTTTCATTCTTTAAGGACAATGCAAAGGTAGCATGGATGAATAGTAATTCAAAGGGAATTATGCAGTGTTCATGGCAGAAAAAGGCAGCAGAAGATGCTACATGGGATTCTTTTGCAGCATATAATGCTATTTCACTTATGGCAAATATTCCTACATATGCAGATAGTTTAGAGAGAGATGCATATTCAAATATTGAAGCGGAAGATTTGGATTACTGTAAGGGACTTATTTCAGAAAATTCCAATGGAACTAGTGGTGGCAGAAGTTTAGGAGGCGTAATGAACGGAAACTATGCTGCTTACTATAACATTGATTTTGGAGATACAGGAGCGTCAAAGCTGACTTTCAAGTATTCAAGAAGTACCGAAAAAGAAGGTGCAAATGGAACCATTGAATTTAGACTGGGAAGTACAACAGGTCCTCTTATAGCAAAGGCAAGTGTTGAAAATACGGGAACATGGCAGAATTGGAAAGAAGTTACAATTGATACGGCACGTATTACAGGAGTACAAAATGTATATGTAGTATTTAAGGCGGATACTACTCATGTTTGCAATTTTGACTATTTTAAATTTGCAAAGGCAACAAATGATGACCAGGGATACTTTTTCTTAAAGTCAGATTCATCTAATCAGTATGCAAAGTGTAAAAATGGAAGCAGCGATACAACAATTGTGGCGTCCAGCGACAAGAGAGATGAAGGGGAACAGTTTAAGATAATTAAGAACAGTGACGGAACAGTTTCCTTTAAGTCATTAATATCCGGAAAATATATATGCATGGTAAGTGAAGGTTCATATCTTACTGCAAGTACATCAGCAATTTATAACGGAGAAAAGTTCGTTATAGAAAGATATGCATCAGATACAAGTAAGAGTAAACAGTTTGCCATTAAATCCATTGCCAATGGAAAATATCTGGCAGTTGATCCAAGTGGAGATAAGGCAATTCTTTCAACTTCCGACAGTATAGGAGGTTCATGGGAGACATTCCATATGGAAACTGTAAACGGTGAATGGATAGTACCGGATGGAACTACTTTGGTAGACAGCGCATATAAAGATGCATTCTCAAAAATAGAAGCTGAGAAAACAGACGATTTCAACGGAACAATTAATTATGATACATACCTTGGAAATACCAATGATGGAGAGTGGGCAAGATACGATAGTGTAAGATTTACTAAAACTGCAAAGAGCATCATAATGAGATATTCAGTAAGAGGTAAGATTGCTACCGGAAAGGTTTCATTGTATTTAGACAGTTTAGACGGAACACCTGTCGGTGAATTTTATCTTACAGAAACAGCTGAGGACAGTTGGGATGCATATGTTGAAAAACAGTTTGCGCTGAAAACTGAAATAAGCGCCGGAGTACATAATGTATATCTTAAATTTACACCGGACAGTGGAAAGACATATGTAGGAAATATTGACTATTTCTTATTTAGCGATGAAGCTTATGTGGAACCGACTATGGAAAGTGGAAGCATTAAAATAGAAGGATATCAGATAAGTGCTACCCGCAAAGGCAGCAGGGTTGTCGGTTCAGTAGAACCGACAATAGACGGAAAGAATGTTGTAGGATGGGGATTAATTTACGGAGTAAATAAAGCAGGTGGAAACACCTTTAATATCTCTGATGATGATATGCGTGTAAACAGTGACAGTAAGTATGTTGCAGCTTTAGATTCCACATCGCAGGGAACAACAGATACTGTATTTGGAAGCTCAGACACAGCTACATATTTTGTAAGGACAACGTTATTTGGTTCATTTACTTCGGTAGAGTATTCGGCAGAATACAAAATCAGAGCCTATGCAAAATTGTCAGACGGAACTTACAGATACAGCACTGTTAAGAGTTATTCAGTATATGATATTGCAGATGTTTTGTATAAGAATGTTAAGATGAATACAATCACTGCACATGAGTATCTTTACAACAGCATTTTGAAAGTTGTAAATCCAAATTATGCTGAGGTTGATTACAGCTGGGGAAATGATTTAGTAGGAACAAATTAAAATTTAATATAATTTAATGAAGCTGCCATACGGGATAACATCAAAGCCGGTATGGCAGTTTTTTTCTGATTTAGTTTACAAACTATCTTAATAGAATTGAACGTTAAACCTAAAAAGCGAATAAAAACACATAAAAAAAAGGACACCTGAAATAAAAAAATGTCACTCTAAATGATAAAGAATTAAGTTTATAATTAATGTGTATAAATGTTTGCCATAGGCAGATAACAAATTTGGATCATTAAAGGAGGGAAAAAAGTGAAAGGATTAAAAAGGGTAAAAACATTTTTAACGTTGTTCCTTTCAGTCTGTATGGTATTCACATCAGTAACACCAACAGATTTAACTAAAGTCTTTGCAGAAGATGTAAAGACCACAGTGTATTTTTACAATGCATCAAATTGGAGTGGAGTAGGAATACATGGGTACAATGACAGTGTAAGCGGTCAGTACACAGGAGACTGGAACACGACATTTATGGAAAAGGATGGAGATACAGGCTGGTATAAATATGAAATTAATGCAGATGTATCTCAAAATTACATTGATGTTATATTCTTTGATAAGGGTGACCCGGAAGGAGATCATGCTACACATAGAAGCCTATGTAAGGTAAATGACAGAGAGTATGTTTATTTTTCCATGAATGGTGCCAAGTATTGTTCTAAGCTTGCAGCAGAGGTGGCTTTAGGAAAGGTAGAAAGTTCCAAGGTTAAGAATGCTTTTTCAGGAACAAAAATAGCAGGTAATGTTATTGAGGCAGAGGACAATGACGATAAACATGCAGATATTAATAATGAAACAAACACAGATTACGGTCAAAGTGGTACAGGAAATATAGCCCATGTAAATGACGGAACCTGGACTATGTATAATGTTAACTTTAACCGTGCAGCTTCAAAGTTTACAATAAGATATTCTGCAAAAAGTACAGTTGCAGGGGGAACTGTCAATGTATATTTAGACAGTATGGACAGCACACCTGTGGCAACTGTTGAAGCAACAGAGACAGGCTCAGAATGGAGTAATTTTGTATATAAAACAGTAGATGCCAACATACCGTCAGGTATTCATCAGGTGTACCTTAAATATTCCACATCTAAGGACTGGTGTGCTAATGTAGATTGTTTTTATTTTGAATCACCTTATGTGGATGCAGTAGGAACTCATGAAATAGAAAATGCTCATGAGACAATTTTAGGTCCGGCTAATGGCAGGGAAGTAAGTAGTAGTGGTAATTTCTCAAATGGAGCAGCCATTGGAGGTTTAAATACATGGGAGGCAGATGGCAGAGCCTACACTACCACATATGTTAATGCCAAAAATGCAGGTACATACACATTGAAATTAAAGTATTCATTAGAATGTGGAAAGGACACAAGAATTGATTATAGGATAAATGGTGATACTGACAGAGATTGGAGATCATGGACTTTAAAAGACCACAGTTCTTCATGGGATGAGGTAAAGGAATTTACAACTACGGTTTCACTTAAAAAGGGAATAAATGCCATTGATATTACAGGAGCCGTTAATACCGGTACTGATTGGAAATGGGTACGTTTAGATAACTTTGAACTTTCATATGTTTCTGAAAATAATTACAGCAAAAAAGCTTTCAGTTCAAGGGAAAATGTAGAATTAAACGGAGTACAGTTAGATGCAGGCCCTAAATCCTCAGGCAACATTGGAGGAGATGAAGGGGGAAAACTTACAGGTATAAAAGGCGAAGGATATGCAGAATATGATGTATATTTTGACAGAAAGGCATCAGGAGTAACCCTGTCATATTCTGTTGCAACGGATTGTGGTGGAACTGTTGAAATGTATGTGGATTCCATGAGTGGAGCACCGGTTACAACCTTTGACTGTAACGACACTACAGGAGGTTGGAGCGCTTATGTAACCAAAACGGTGGATGTAAATATACCTGATGGAAACCATAAAATTTACTTTAAGGTAATACCTAGAATTGCCAACAGTTATTCAGTAAACCTGGGATGGTTTAAGTTTGCATATACTCCGGAAGAAATGAATATAAGACATGAAGCAGAAAATGCCTATGCATATACTAAAGGTTCGGCATCAGGTGAATATAGCCTTGAAGTATTTTCAAATTATTCAGGAAAAACAGCTATAGGTGGCATGAATACATGGCCAAATGACGGACGTGCATATCTTACACAGTATGTAAATGTAAAAGAAGATGGTTGTTATAACATAGTTGTGGGATACGCAAATGGCGGAGAATACGATACCAACATTGATGTTCGTGTAAACAGTTCTGATGATAGTGCATGGAAAAGTATTTCTGCACCAAAGACAGGTGGCTGGAACAGTGTAGGTGAAATAAAAGCAACTGTAGAATTAAAAGCAGGAGTTAATTATATTGATATTACCGGTGCTTCAAATATCTTGTACAACAAAGATAATGCATGGCAGCAGGTAAATATTGATTACTTTGACATAGAGGATGACAACATTGCCAAAGGAAAAAAGGCATACGCTGAAAGTGAACAAAAAGAGGGCGAAACAGTTTATCCGGCAGATAATGCAGTTGATGGAGACAGTTCTACAAGATGGGCAAATAATAACGAAGGCGGATGGATTTATGTAGATTTAGAAAGCCTTTATGAAATAGAACGTGTAGAGGTATTGTTTGAAACAGCATATGCAAAGAGTTTTGAAATACAGACTTCAAAGGATGGAAAAACATGGGTTACATCAAAAACAGTTTCATCGGAGGATTTTATAGGGGATAAAAATATTAAAAATGACGGGACTTATAATGGAAAAGTATTGTACACATCAAAAGACACATGCCTTGGAAAGGCAAGATATGTAAGAATTAAAGCTAATGAAATGAATTCTTATCATAAGAAAATGTCTATATATGAGTTAAAGGTATATGGTACAAAAGTTCCAGGTTATCTGACAGATGTGGCAGTAAATAAGGATATAACATGTGATAGTGCAAGTACCGTAAATCCTGCAAAGTATGCTACAGATGGAAAAGATACAACTAAATGGACAGCAGGCAGCACACACCCTGAATATACAATTGATTTAGGCAGGGAATATGGATTACGCAGTATAGATTTAAAGTATTCTAATGCTTATGCTAAGTCATTTAAAATTGCAACATCTAATGATGGAACAAATTGGAAGGATTTAAAAAATGTTTCTCAGTGGACTGAGCCGGGTAGTGCATCAGGATTAGGTGGAGACAAGATATTAGGATATAGTTTTCATTTTGATGAGGTTAAAGCACGGTATGTTAAACTGTACGTTGATGAATGTGCAGACACCTCCCTTGGAATATCATTATATGAATTTGAAGTTTGGGCTAAGGATAATCAGAAGTCTGATTATTGGAATGAAGTAGGCAGCAAATCCCTTGGTGTTTACCCTGTATCAAAATTACAGGATACAAAATACGAAAATTCAGTAAGTGATACATATCCTTTAGGCGTTATAGATTCATCCCTTGTAACAGGAGATATCCTGTTATCAGGTGACACATATGAGGTTGTGTATGATTCAGGCAACAGAAATGTGTTCTTCTATGTTAATCCAAGAGACATAAACGTAGATTACGACAAGCAGGAAGTATTCTGGTCTAATGGTAATAGCGGAGCATCTCTGTGGGGAGCTGACAACCACGATGAAAATATTGCAAAATATATTGCAAAACAACAGGCAACGGTACAATATCAGTTACCGGAAAATTTGGATTTTGGTGACAGTGATTATGTAACTACACAGATTGGATGCAGAATATATAATCGTTCGGATATTGGAACTGACGGATATCCTGTAAGTGGAGCAAAACCGGTATTTTCAATAAAATTTAATCTTAAAATACTAAACTCCCATGGAATTTACATTGAGGATTCAATTATGAAAAATGGTACCCTTAATGTAAAGAATGCAGGTTCAGACACAACTTATACTTGGGAAAAAAGTGAAGATGGTAAAAATTGGCAGACAGTATCAGAAAAGAGAAAAGATGTACAGGTTATAAGTAATAACGGAGCGAGTGTAAATGTTGCTGATGACTTAGGTGGAGGATACTACTATAGAGTTAAAGCCGAAAATGGCAAGTGGTCACAGCCTTATTATGTTCAGTATTATAACAATGTTCAAAACGGTGATTTTGAGTTTCCTGCAATGTTTTCACATGATGAGGAAAAAGATAAGTCAATGGATGCAAGATTCCCATATAACTCAAATGGTGATGAGCAGCAGTATCCTAACGGATTTGACGGATTATTCTGGAAAACAACAGGACCGGGATATTACAACACCCGTAACCGCCATAAAACAACTCATGATATTGAAATTGTAAATGGAAGAAACTTAAGAACTGACAGTGAGGCAAAACAGCAGGTCGGATTCTCGGTTTCACAAAAAGATATGTATGGTGATAATTCCCATGGCGACCAGTTCGCAGAATTAAACTGTGAGGAACAGGGAGCATTATATCAGGATATACTTACAACACCGGGTTCAGAATGTTACTGGGATTTAGACCATGCAGCAAGAAGGGTATCAAATGGAGCAACAAACTCCATGCTTGTTGTGGCAATGTCTACTAATGATGCCTTAAATTACACAAAGGATACTGAAATTGAAAAAATTGTTAATGCTGCTAAAGATCAGGGAGTTACAGGTGCAGTATCAACTGAATACGAGAACGGAAAGGTAATTTCTTTAGATAATGGAGTACAGGCTACAGTTTGGAAAGTTACCAGCACCGCTACAGCAGGTGAGTGGAAACATAATAGTGGTAAATATACAGTACCTGTTGCTGACAAGAACTATTTAACAAGATTTTTCTTTGTATCTATTGATGGTACAGATGGAAACAGAACAATAGGTAACCTTCTTGACAATGTAACTTTTGAACAGAAGAAGCAGTACAAGATTAAGTATGTTGTAAACGGGGAGGAAGTATATACAACAACAGGTATTGTTGCCCCTTATGACAGAGTAGACATACCGGATACTCTTCCGGAAGATGTTAAGGATAGTGATGGAAATCACATTAATCTTTCAGAATACACGTTAAAAGAAAGCAACATATTAAAATATAAGAGGGATTCAGAAGGAAACATTATATATGATGGAACAACTCCTCGTACAGAAGAAAAGGGATATTACATTGATAATAATGACAGAAGATTTACTGTAGCGTATGACCATGATACATTAATTCTTTACTATCAAAGTGGAATAGTTACCCTTACTAAAAGAGTGGAGGGACTGACGGAAATACCTGATGATTATAAGGTAAAACTTACCGTAAAAGATGGAAATAATGAAAAGTATACAAAGACTTTTGCAAAAAGTGATTTTACCGCAATTGATAATGCAGACGATGAGAAATCAGATAGTTTCTTTGCAACAGTTTCTTTTGAGGCAGCAGGTGTTTTAAATTCAGGAAAGAAATATACGGTAACAGAGGAAGAGGTTAAAACGATGATTGGAACTTCATTCTATCTGTCACAGGTAACAGCCGGAAAAACAGTGAATAGTGTTCCTGTTTCTGAATTATCAAAAACCTCTGTTTCATATAGTGGTACAGCTTTTGTATATAACCCAAATACTGATAAC
>NZ_CAKVZL010000093.1:0-8451 GCF_934835595.1 Eubacterium sp. AF15-50 | reverse complement strand
GATTTTGATGATATTCAGGTAGTAGTCCAGCCACAAAGTCTTATTCATTCCATGGTACAGTTTAAAGACGGTGCCATTATAGCACAGTTAGGTACACCTGACATGAGACTGCCTATTCAGTATGCACTATACTATCCGGAAAGAAGATTTTTAGCCGGTGACAGGGTAGACTTTGGAAAGATAGCCCGGATTACCTTTGAAAATCCTGATACAGATAATTTTATCGGATTAAAGTTAGCATATGAGGCAGGACGGATTGGAGGCTCAATGCCTACAGTATTTAATGCGGCAAATGAAAAAGCAGTTGCAAAATTTCTTGATAGGAAAATAGGATTTTTGGAAATAACTGATATTATACAGTATTGTATGGAAAATCATAAGGTTAAGGAAAATCCTTCAGTAAGTGAAATATTAGAAATAGAACAATGGGCATATGAGCTTATTGAGAACAGGTGGTAAGAATGCAGACATTTATAGGAATTGTTATAGCTTTAATTATTTTTGGTGTATTAGTTTTAATTCACGAATTTGGACATTTTATTGTGGCAGTAAAGAATAAGGTTACTGTAAATGAGTTTTCCATAGGAATGGGACCTAGAATTTACAGCCATGTGGCAAAAAGCGGAACAAGATATTCCCTTAAACTTTTACCCTTAGGTGGTTCATGTGCCATGCTAGGGGAAGATGAGGACAATAATGAAGAAGGCTCTTTTAATTCAAAATCAATATGGGCAAGAATGGCAATAGTTTTTGCCGGTCCGTTCTTTAACTTTATACTGGCTTTTGTTCTTGCTTTAATTGTTATTGGAGCAAAGGGAATTGATAAATCATATGTAACTTATGTTGATGAAAAATCACCGGCATATGAGGCAGGACTTAGAGTTGGAGACCAGATTACCAAATTTAACGGTGCCCATGCAACTCTTGGAAGGGAAATATATTTAGAGGAATATGTTAATCCTTTAGATGGAAGCAACATTAGCATTACCTTTACAAGAAACGGCGAGAAAAAGAGCATAACCTATAAGCCGTCAACCCAGAAGAAAGCTATTGTGGGAATGTCATATACTACTCAGGATACAAAGGCTACAGTGGAACAGGTTACTAAGAACTCTCCTATGGCTGAGGCAGGAGTTATGGCAGGAGATGTGGTTACGGAAATTGACGGAACTAAAATTACCACAGGAAGTGATATGGCTAAGTATATTAGTGAACACCCTTTTGGAGAAAAAGAGGTTAATATCACTTTAGACAGAAAAGGAAAAGAAATAAAGGTTGTACTTAAACCTAAGGTGACTGAGATAGCAGACAGAGGATTTGTTTATAATCTTGCAAGAGAAAAAGTTTCCTTTGGAAATGTTATTAAATATAGCTTCACGGAAGTAAGATATGAAATTGCAACAGTTTTAAAAAGTCTTAAAATGTTGGTTACAGGTCAGGTTTCAGCCAATGAAATTTCAGGCCCTGTAGGCATAGTAACGGTAATTGGAGATACTTATACCAGTGCTAAGTCATCAGGTGCCACTGTTACAATTTTGTCCCTTATTAATCTTGCAATTATGCTTAGTGCTAACTTAGGAGTTATGAATCTTTTGCCAATACCGGCATTAGATGGTGGACGTATTTTCTTATATCTTATAGAAATTATAATCGGAAAACCAATACCAAAGGATAAGGAAGGAATGATTCATTTTGTTGGATTTGTTCTTCTTATGGCATTAATGGTATTCTTATTATTTAACGATATAAGAAAGCTTATTTAATTGGAGAAAATATTATGTTTAGAGACAACACTAAAGTAATAAAAATAGGAAATAAAGTTATAGGTGGGGGAAATCCCATACTTATTCAGTCTATGACTAATACAAAAACTGAAGATGTGGAAGCTACAGTTAATCAGATTAAGGAATTAGAGGCTGCAGGATGTGACATTATAAGGTGTGCGGTTCCTACCATGGAAGCGGCTAAGGCTTTGGGAAAAATAAAAGAAAGTATCAATATTCCACTTGTGGCAGACATTCATTTTGATTACAGACTTGCCATAGCAGCTATAGAAAACGGGGCTGACAAAATAAGAATTAATCCCGGAAATATAGGTGATATGGACAGGGTAAAGTCAGTAGTTGACGTAGCAAAGGCAAAAAATATTCCTATAAGAGTAGGTGTAAACAGTGGTTCATTAGAAAAACATATTTTAGATAAATATGGGAAGGTAACTGCTGAGGGCATTGTGGAAAGTGCTTTAGATAAGGTGAAAACAATAGAGGATTTGGGATATGATAATTTGGTAATTAGCATAAAATCCTCAGATGTAATGATGTGTGTAAAGGCTCATCAGTTAATTGCACAAAAAACTAATTATCCTTTACATGTGGGAATTACAGAGTCAGGAACAGTAACATCAGGAAACATAAAATCTGCAATAGGTCTGGGGCTTATTTTAAATCAGGGAATTGGAGATACAATAAGAGTTTCCCTTACAGGAAATCCTGCGGAGGAAATAAAAAGTGCCAAGCTTATTCTTAAAACTTTAGGTCTTAGAAAGGGTGGCATTTCCGTAGTTTCATGTCCTACATGTGGACGTACTCAGATTGATTTAATAGGCTTAGCAGGCAAGGTAGAAAATATGGTTACCAAATATGATGATTTGAATATTAAGGTAGCTGTAATGGGATGTGTTGTAAACGGACCGGGAGAAGCAAGAGAGGCAGATATAGGAATCGCAGGAGGAAAAGGAGAGGGACTTTTAATTAAAAAAGGTGAAATTATAAAGAAAGTTCCTGAAAATCAGCTTCTTGATGCACTAGAAGATGAGTTAAAGAATTGGAGGAGTTAGATTGGAAAAAAAGAAGTTTTTCGATGTTTTCCAGACAATTAAATTAAATGATGAGCTTACGGCTATGTTTGAATATGTGGATATTACAAAGATAGCTACTAATGTTGATCATACAAAAATGCGAATATATATTGAAAGCAGCAGACTTATTGAAAAGTCTGCTATTTTCACCGTTAGAGATGAAATTGCAAGAAATTTAAGAACGGGAAAACGGGTGGAGATTGAGATTATTGAAAAATATTCCCTGTCAAGTCAGTATACGGAGGAAAATCTTTTTGAAATATATAAAGATAGTATTATTATGGAGCTTAATGCCAAAAGCCCTATAGTAGCGGCAATGTTTAAAAAGGCTCCCATTAGATTTGATGAAAATAAAAAATTGATTATTGACTTAGAGCAAAGCATTGTGTCGGAAGCCAGAATGAAAGTTTTAAAGGATACCATTGAGAAAATCTTTAGGGACAGATTTGATATGCCTCTGGAAGTGAAAATTGAAAAGAAGGCTTTCCAGCAAAACAGATTTGCCATTAAAAATGCAAAGAGACTCCAAAATGAGGTTAATGTTCTGTTAGGAAAAAATCAAAATGAGGAAGAGACAAAGGAAGAAAAGCAGGAAAAAGTCAAGCCTGTAAGAGTGAAAAAGGCTACATATTCACAGGATCCTGATATGGTATACGGACGTGATTTTAAGTATGAGGGAGATACTAAGTTAAGCGATGTATTTGAAGGTACAGGTGAAACTGTAGTCAGGGGTCAGATTATGACCATGGATGACAGGGAGACAAGAAACGGAAAATTCATTGTTACAATGGAAATTACGGATTTTACCGACAGTATTGCAGTTAAAATATTTTTAGCAGATGAGAACGTAAAGAAAGAGTTTTATTCAAAAGTTAAAAAGAACAGCTTTGTAAGGATAAAGGGCGTTGCCATGTTTGACACATATGACAGACAGGTGGAAATAAGCCGAGTGGACGGTATGAAGCTGATTCCGGCATTTTCTGTTGGAGAAAAGAGAAAGGATACTGCAGTAGAGAAAAGACTTGAACTTCATTGCCATACAAAGATGAGTGAAATGGACGGCGTAAGCGAATGCAAGAAAATCGTCCGTAGAGCTTACGAGTGGGGGCATAAGGCAATTGCCATTACAGACCATGGTGTGGTGCAGGCATTCCCTGATGCATGGCATGAATACTTAGACATAAAGAATGAATGTAAGAAGGCAGGAAAAGAGTGTGACTTCAAGGTTATCTACGGAGTTGAAGCATATCTTGTAGACGACTTAAAGGACATGATTGTAAATCCAAAGGGGCAGGGATTACATGATACTTTTGTAGTATTTGATTTGGAAACTACAGGATTTAGTGCAAAGGCAGATAAGATAATTGAAATCGGTGCAGTGAAGGTGGAAAAGGGAAAGATAGTTGACAGGTTTAGCACCTTTGTAAACCCACAGGTTCCAATACCTTTTAGAATAGAGCAGCTTACAAGTATTAATGATAATATGGTTATTGATGCACCTACCATAGAAGAGATTCTTCCTAAATTCATGGAGTTTTGTAAGGGAGCAATTATGGTAGCACATAACGCTGATTTTGACATGAGTTTTATTTCGGCTAATTGTAACAGGCAGAACCTGCCATGCGATTTTACTGTTATTGATACCGTGGCAATGTCAAGATATTTGATTATTGGTCTTGGAAGGTACAAATTAGACAGCGTGGCAAAGGCACTGGGAATAGTATTAGACCATCACCACAGAGCAGTGGATGATGCAGAGTGTACAGCACTTATTTTCTTAAAACTGTGTAAAATGCTTGAGGACAAGGGAATAACTAACCTTGATGAATTAAATAAACAGGGAAAGCAGTCTAAAAATCTTATAAATAAACTTCCGTCCCATCACGCCATTATTCTGGTTAAAAATTTAGTGGGAAGAGTTAATTTATACAGACTGATTTCCATATCACATATTGACACTTTCGCAAATAAGAAGCCACGAATATTAAAAAGTGATTATCTTAAATATTGTGAGGGACTGATGATTGGCAGTGCTTGTGAGGCAGGAGAGTTATATCAGGCTATTTTGCATGGAAGAACACAGCAGGAAATTGCCAGATTGGCGGAATTTTATGATTATTTTGAAGTCCAGCCCTTGGGAAATAATGAATTTATGTTAAAAACAGGCAATCCTGACATAGATAACAAAAAGAAGTTTTTGGTGGATTCAAAAGAGGATTTAATGGATGTAAACCGCAAAATCATTGAGCTGAGTAGGAAGTTTAATAAAATGACTGTTGCCACATGTGATGTTCATTTCCTTGACCCGGAAGATGAAATTTACCGTAGAATAATTCAGTACGGTAACGGATTTAAGGATGCAGACCATCAGGCACCTCTTTATCTTAGAACTACTGATGAGATGCTTAAGGAGTTTGAATATTTAGGCAGTGACGTGGCGGAAGAAATAGTAATTACAAATCCTAATAAAATAGCGGATATGATTGATAATATTTCACCGATTCATCCTGATAAATGCCCACCGGTGTTAGATAATTCTGAGGAGAATCTAAGAAAAATCTGCTTTGACCGTGCTCACGAAATTTATGGTGAGGATTTGCCAAAAATTGTTGAAGACCGACTGGAAATAGAATTGGATTCCATTATTGGTAACGGATATGCCGTTATGTACATAATGGCACAGAGACTTGTATGGAAGTCAAATGAAGATGGATATCTGGTAGGTTCAAGAGGTTCCGTAGGTTCATCCTTTGCGGCAACAATGTCAGGAATAACTGAGGTTAATCCTTTAGCACCTCATTATTACTGCTTAGACTGTAAAAGCTCATTTTTTGAGGATGAATACAGGGCACCGGAAGGGACGGATATTGAGGAAATCAAGAAAATACAGGCGGTTATTAAAGAAGAAAGGGCAGAGGGTGGTCTTGGATTTGACCTTCCGGATATGATTTGCCCTCATTGCGGAAAGCCGCTGCACAAGGATGGACTTGAAATTCCATTTGAAACATTCTTAGGTTTTGGCGGAACTAAGGAGCCGGATATTGACTTAAACTTTTCCGGTGAATATCAGGCAAATGCCCATGCATATACTGAGGTAATGTTTGGTAAAGGACATACTTTCAGGGCAGGAACTTATGCCGGTGTGGCTGAGAAAACAGCATTTGGATATGTTAAAAAATATTTTGATGACCATAATCAGGTAAAAAGAACTGCGGAGATTGACAGAATATCAAGAGGGTGTACAGGAATCAGAAGGAGTACCGGTCAGCATCCGGGAGGCATTGTTATTGTACCAAGGGATAAGGAAATATACGAATTTACACCTATCCAAAAGCCGGCAAATGATATGACAACGGATATTATAACTACCCACTTTGAATATCATGCTATTGATGCTAACCTTTTGAAACTGGATATTTTAGGACACGATGATCCTACCATGATTAGAAGGTTAGAAAAGCTGACTAATACTAATGTTCAAAGGGATGTGCCTTTTGATGACAAAAAGGTTATGTCGTTGTTTTTGAGCCCGGAGGCACTGGGAATTACATCAGAGGATATTGACGGATGCCCTACAGGTTCTTTGGGACTGCCGGAGTTAGGAACTGATTTTGTTATTCAGATGTTAGTAGACACAAAACCTACGAAAATCGCCGATTTGGTTAGATTGGCGGGACTTTCCCATGGCACGGATGTTTGGCTTGGCAATGCCCAGCAGCTTATTGCGGAGGGTAAATGCACTATTTCCACGGCAATATGTACCCGTGATGATATTATGGTTTATCTTATGGATAAGGGAATTGAGCCTCAGGTAAGTTTTGACATAATGGAGCATGTAAGAAAGGGAAGAGGTCTTTTAACATACAAGGATAAGAAAACAGGAGAGGAACATCAGGAAGAGGATGTAATGCGTGAACATAATGTTCCTGAATGGTATATCTGGTCCTGTAAAAAGATTAAATATATGTTCCCAAAAGCCCATGCGGCAGCTTATATTATGATGGCTTTGCGTGTGGCGTGGTACAAGGTGTATCATCCTTTAGCTTATTATGCTGCATATTTTGGAATCAGAGCCAAGGCCTTTGACTACGAAACCATGTGTAGAGGTCGTGAGAAAATGGAATATTACATGTCGGAGCTTAAGCGTAAAAAGGCAAATCATGAGGCCTCCAAAAAGGATGAAGATTCCTTGGGAGATATGAAGGTAGTTCAGGAAATGTATGCCAGAGGATTTGAGTTTTTACCAATAGATATTTATACTGCAAAGGCTCATGAGTTTCAGATAATAGACGGAAAGCTCATGCCAAGTTTAGACACAATCGAAGGTCTGGGAGAAAAGGCGGCAGACGGTTTAGTTGAAGCCGTACAGGCTCAGGATGGACCATTCGTGTCTAAAAATGACTTAAGAGAAAAAAGCAAGTTAAGTAAAACAGTAATAGAAACCATGTCCCAGTTAGGTTTGTTAGAAGGTATGCCGGAAGACAGCCAGCTGTCAATATTTGACTTTTAGGGAGGAAATGAAAGGAGTTGTGCTTTAACGAGTATAATCGTCAGGTAACAGCTCCTTTTTAATTTGAAAGATGTATGTGGAGCTAATGGATGATTCATACAGCGAAACAATTAAAAGATAAAGTGAGAAATCAGTCTTGCGGAAATAGTCGTGTGGTATGGTTGAGAAGAGTAAATCAAGAAATTCAACCGTACACAAAACATTTAATTGCCGGCCATGCAGGTAAATCTGGTCAGGAAATATTAAGTAATAAGTGAATTTCTGGTTAATACACACTCACATGGCTATTATGCGCCATACATCACCATAAAAAGATTGCCCATACCCCCCTAAAAGCTATCCAATCCCATTAATATCTTACATTATCAAACATCTTTACCTTAGATGATTTTATTACCTGTTCGTAAAGTTTAAGCCCAAGCACTGGGAAGAATTTAGAAGTAAAATTCATAAACTTAGCATCCTTTCCAACAATAATACGGGATTTTTGACGTATGATTTTTTTGATAATCTTTTCGGCAACCTTATCTACGTTAGCTGAAAACATATTTATAAGGCTGCTTTGGGAAATTACATATTGATGTCTGAAAATATCAGTTTTCATAAAGCCGGGACATGCGTAGCCTATGTACATTTCCCGTCCAAGTTCGGCAATAAGTACCTCAGAGTAAGCCTTAAGGGCAGCCTTGCTGGCACTGTAAATACTGGTTCCGATAATAGGAGCAAGAGCATCAGAACTGGAAATATTTAAAATTCCCGGCATTGTGGATTTTCTTAAAACAGGTAGCATAGAGTTAATTGCGTACCTGCAACTGTTGAAGTTGGTATTCATGCATTTTTCCACAGCTTCTTCACTATAATTATAGGATTTGTCAAATGGAAGAAGGATACCGGCATTATTAATTAAAATATCAATATTAATATTGTTTGCCAAAATCTTTTCAGAGAATATTTCCCAATTTTTCTTTACTCCAACATCAAAAAGCTGATACGTGAAAGCATCTTTTTGATAGCTGAGTTCATCAATTAAACTTTTCATTTTAGGTTCTGACTGACCAATGCCAATAACTTTGCAGTTGTGTTC
>NZ_CAKVZL010000092.1:0-8527 GCF_934835595.1 Eubacterium sp. AF15-50 | reverse complement strand
GTACATAAAAGCTGCACCTATGGGAGATCCTATAGAATATAAGATTTGGGGATATGAACTGACACTTAGAAAGGATGATGCTAAGTGTATAGATATTGAATTACAGGAAAATAAGGAAAAGAAAAAGGAAAGCAGTGATGTAAAGTATAATTCAACGGAGCATCCCCACATAGGTGAGTCGGGTATATATCATGTTAAGCAAAGAGGGGAAAAAATCGAAAAGGGACAGTTGATTACTTTTGGATTGGCAGGAAATCAAAATTGTGGCAAAACAACATTGTTCAATCAGCTGACTGGCTCAAATCAGCATGTGGGAAATTTCCCAGGGGTAACGGTTGACCGGAAAGACGGTCAGATAAGAAAACAGGAAAATACCATGGTGGTGGATTTGCCGGGAATATATTCCATGTCACCTTATACCAGCGAGGAAATTGTATCAAGGCAGTTTTTCTTAGATGACAGACCAAGAGGTATTATAAATATTGTAGATGCTACGAATATTGAAAGAAATCTTTATCTTACAATGCAGCTTATTGAACTGGACATTCCTATGGTTTTGGCATTAAACATGATGGATGAGGTTACAGCCAACGGCGGCTCAGTAGATGTTAATATGTTAGAGGAATCCCTAGGCATTCCCGTGGTGCCTATATCAGCAGCTAAAAACGAAGGGGTAGACGAACTTATTGAGCATGCTATGCATGTGGCAGTATATCGTGAGCGTCCCGGAAGAATGGATTTTTGCGATGCAAATGGAGAAGATGGTGGAGCAATTCACAGATGTATACATTCCATTATGCATTTAATAGATGATCATGCCCATAATAATAAAGTCCCAATCAGATTTGCAGCAGGCAAGCTTATTGAAGGGGATGAGGATGTTATAGCAAGACTTCATCTTGAAGAAAATGAAAAAGAAATGATAGAACATATTATTCTTCAGATGGAAAAGGAAAGCGGCATGGACAGAGAAGCAGCTTTGGCAAAAATGCGTTTTACATTTATTGATAAAATATGTAAAACGGCAGTGGTAAGGCCACAGGAAAGCAGGGAAAGAGCAAGAAGTCGTAAAATTGACAAGTTGCTTACAGGAAAATATACGGCGATTCCTTCTTTTATTGTAATAATGTCTCTGATTTTCTATCTGACTTTTGGAGTAATAGGTCTTTATCTTCAAAACCTTATGGATATGGGAATCAGTGCCCTAAGCAGTCTGTGCGAAAATGCAATGATTACATTTAAAGTAAATGAAGTAATACGGTCGTTAATTATTGATGGTATATTTGTAGGGGTAGGCAGTGTTCTTAGCTTTTTGCCCATAATAGTTGTATTGTTCTTTTTCCTGTCATTATTAGAAGACAGTGGATACATGGCAAGAATTGCATTTGTAATGGACAAGATATTTAGAAAATTGGGCCTTTCCGGTAGAAGCTTTGTACCTATGATTATAGGATTCGGATGTTCAGTGCCGGCCATTATGGCAACAAGAACATTACCATCAGAGCGTGACAGAAAGATGACCATAATGCTTACCCCTTTTATGAGCTGCTCAGCAAAAATACCTATTTATGCATTTTTCTCAGCAGCATTTTTCCCGGATAAGGCTGCGTTGGTTATGATAGGTTTGTATTTTACGGGAATAATAATAGCAATTATATATGCCCTGATACTTGACCGCACTAAGTTTAAGGGAGAACCGGTTCCTTTTGTTATGGAGCTACCTAATTACAGAATGCCGGGAGCTAAAAGTGTGTTAAGACTTATGTGGGACAAGGCAAAGGACTTTTTAACCAAAGCTTTTACAATAATCTTTTTAGCGTCACTTGTTATATGGTTTTTACAGACCTTTGATTTACATTTCAATATAGTAAAGGATGCAGAAGACAGTATTCTGGCAATGATAGGTGGAATTGTGGCACCTATATTTAAACCATTGGGATTTGGTGACTGGCGTGCATCTACAGCCCTGATAACGGGATTTACCGCAAAGGAAAGTGTTGTAAGCACACTTACGGTATTGTTGGGAACAAAGGCTCTTAGCACAATGTTTACTACTAAAAGTGCCATAGTATTTTTGATATTTACCCTTTTGTACACACCTTGTGTTGCAGCAATATCATCAGTAAAGCGGGAACTGGGTAGAAATTGGGCAGTGATAGTAGTTTTATTACAATGCAGTATAGCATGGATAGTAGCGTTTGGTGCCAAATTGATTTTGACATTAATATAAATGACTTTTTGTAAGGAGGCAATAAATTTATGAAACGAGACAGCGTATGGGGAAAGTATAATGGAGTTGACATTGAAAATCTTGAAAAACTAAACAAGAGATATATTGATTTTCTGTCTCAGTGTAAGACAGAAAGAGAATGTGCTGCAAGGTCAGTGGAAATGGCAAAGGCAAAGGGATACAAATCCATTGAGGATGTAATAAAAGAAGGAAAGCCTCTTAAGGCAGGTGATAAAATATACGGTCTTTATATGAACAAGGCAGTAGCATTATTTAACATAGGAAAACAGCCGTTGGAAAAAGGTATGAATATTTTAGGTGCTCACATTGATTCTCCAAGAATGGACATTAAGCAGAATCCGTTATATGAAAAAGAGGATATGGCATATTTTGATACACATTACTATGGCGGAATTAAAAAATATCAGTGGGTTACTCTTCCTCTTGCAATACACGGTGTTGTAGTGAAGAAGGATGGCACCTCAGTTAATGTAAATATAGGTGAAAAAGATACTGACCCGGTATTTTGTGTTACTGACTTACTGATTCATTTAGCATCTAAGCAAATGGACAAAAAAGCCGCAACTGTAGTTGAAGGAGAAAATTTAGATATTTTAGTAGGAAGTATTCCTGTAAACGAAAATGAAAAGAAAAGCGTAAAGGCAGGAGTTTTGAAAATATTAAAAGATAAGTACGGAATGGATGAGGAAGATTTCTTCTCAGCAGAGCTGGAGGTGGTTCCGGCAGGACCGGCAAGAGAAATGGGATTTGACGGAAGCATGGTTATGTCATATGGTCAGGATGACAGAGTTTGTGCTTATACTTCATTAGAAGCTATTCTTGATAGTAATGTCAATGAAAGAACATCCTGTTGCCTTTTGGTTGATAAAGAGGAAATCGGAAGCGTAGGAGCAACAGGTATGCAGTCACGTTTCTTTGAAAACATGGTAGCCGAATTAATTAATTTAAACGGAAACTACAGTGAATTAATTCTTAAGAGATGCCTTAAAAACAGTAAAATGCTCTCATCTGACGTAAACGCAGCTTATGATCCGTTATATGCAGATGTATTTTCAGAGCAAAGCACATCTTATATTGGAAAAGGTGTTGTGTTTAACAAATTTACCGGCTCAAGAGGAAAGTCAGGCTCTAATGATGCCAACGCAGAATACTTAGCAGAAATAAGAAAGGTTATGGATGACAATAAGGTTTATTTCCAAATGTCAGAGTTAGGAAAGGTTGATGCCGGCGGTGGCGGAACCATTGCATACATTATGTCATTATACGGAATGGAAGTAATTGACTGTGGTGTGCCGGTGCTTAGCATGCATGCACCTTGGGAGGTTACAAGCAAAGCTGATGTTTATGAGGCTTTCAAGTGCTATAAGGCATTTTTAAGAATGAAATAGAAAGAAAAGCGTTGCCATGCGCATTATGCTGTGCATAATGCTTATACCGTGCTGTCGCGCTATACAGATACACAAAAAAGGTCTGCCTGTGAGCAAGCTCCCGGCAGACCTTTTTTGTGTATCTGTGCAACGCTTGTAGGAACGCACAAATTTGTATTTGACACTTGGTGTTTACTATTATATAATCAAGATTAATGGCGTTGACGGAGAGAAGTAGCTTTAATTATCGCTAACAGAGAGCAGGTGTTGGTGGAAGTCCTGTAGAATGAATTAATGTGAATAACACTCCTAAGCTGCAACCTGAACGTTTAATAATCAGTAGGGAAGCCGTTGTCGAGCGATAATCGATGGGTTGCAAGACCATGAGTGGCTGCATAAGCAGTAAATCAGGTGGTACCGCGGACATATTAAGTAATTAGTGAGTTCGTCCTGGATTAATTTTTCAGGATGGGCTCTTTTTATATTTAATAGGAAATTCTATTATTTTAACCATACCGTAATTTATAATATTGGAGGAAGTGTAATGGATATTAACACAAATAACATTTATCGTGATGTAACAATGGATTCATTGTCAGAAGCTAATGTTGGACAAAATGTAAAGATTGCAGGCTGGATTGAAAACATTCGTGACCACGGTGGAGTATCATTTATTGATTTAAGAGATATGTATGGAGTTATGCAGGTAGTTATGCGTGACACATCATTACTTGAGGGATTAAGTAAGGAAGACTGTATTTCAGTAGAGGGACCTATTGAGCACAGAGATGAAGAAACATATAACCCTAAGATTCCTACAGGAACTATTGAATTAGAGGCAAAAAAGGTTGAAGTTTTAGGGAAGGTTTACAAGCAGTTACCTTTTGAAATTATTACATCAAAGGAAACCCGTGAAGATGTGAGACTTAAATATCGTTACCTTGATTTAAGAAATCCAAAGGTTAAGGATAATATGATTTTCCGTTCAAAGGTTATTTCATACCTTAGACAGAAAATGGTAGATATGGGATTTTTGGAAATCCAGACACCTATTCTTTGTGCATCATCTCCGGAAGGTGCAAGAGATTATATTGTGCCATCAAGAAAGTTTAAGGGAAAATTCTATGCGCTTCCACAGGCACCACAGCAGTATAAACAGTTACTTATGGTGTCAGGATTTGATAAGTATTTCCAGATTGCCCCTTGCTTTAGAGATGAAGATGCAAGAGCAGACAGATCACCGGGAGAATTTTACCAGTTAGACTTTGAAATGAGTTTTGCCACACAGGAAGATGTATTTAGAGTTGGCGAGGAAGTTTTAGCTGACACATTTAATAAATTTGCACCTGAAGGATACGAGGTTACACAGGCTCCGTTCCCTATTATAAGCTATAAGGAATCAATGCTTAAATACGGAACAGATAAGCCGGACCTTAGAAATCCGTTAGAAATAATTGACGTAACAGATTTCTTCCAGAGATGTACATTTAAACCGTTCCACGGAAAGACTGTAAGAGCAATTGTAATTAACCAGAAGTTGTCAAAGGGACAGCACGAAAAATTACTTAAGTTTGCTCAGAGCATTGGAATGGGTGGTCTTGGTTACCTGGAAGTTTTAGAAGATGGAAGCTATAAGGGACCAATTGATAAGTTTATTCCTGAAGATATGAAGGAAGAAATAAGGGAAATGGCATCATTAAAGGCATTAGACACTATTTTCTTCATTGCTGATAATGAGAAGAATGCTTCACTTTATGCAGGACAGATTAGAACAGCTCTTGGTGAGAGACTTGATTTAATTGATAAAAAGTCATACAAGTTCTGTTATATTAACGACTTCCCTATGTATGAATATGATACGGAAGCTAAAAAGATGATATTTACACATAATCCGTTCTCTATGCCACAGGGTGGACTTGAAGCATTAGAAACAAAGAATCCGGAGGATATTTTGGCATATCAGTACGATATCGTATGTAACGGTGTTGAATTATCAAGTGGTGCAGTAAGAAACCATGATATGAGGATTATGGTTAAGGCATTTGAAATTGCAGGATATACAGAAGATGACCTTAAGGAGAAATTTGGAGCCTTGTACAATGCATTCCAGTTTGGTGCACCACCACATGCAGGTATGGCTCCGGGAGTTGACCGTATGATTATGTTACTTCGTGAAGAAGAAAATATTAGAGAAATTATTCCATTCCCTATGAACGGAAATGCACAGGATTTAATGTGCGGTGCACCGGGAGAGGTAACAGAGCAGCAGCTTAGAGAGGTTCACATTAAGGTTAGAGCATAAGGAGGAGATTTATGTCTAAAATGGCGGTTGCACCTATTTTAGGAGTAATAGCAATTGCATTAATAGCGATTATTGTAGCAGTAATTGCAATTGTCGTTAATCACAGTAATAAAGATTGATAAAATATTGTCTGCCGGATTTATTAGTCCGGCAGATATTATGTAGAAAAGTGAAGGTGAGATAGATATGTATAAAACAGTAGTTTTTGATTTGGATGGAACACTTTTAAATACTCTTGAAGATTTAACAGATGCAGTTCTTTATATTCAGAAGAAATTTGATTTCCCTCTTCATAATATTGAATTGGTGAGACAACATGTGGGAAATGGAATAAGAAAGCTGATTATACGTTCTATTCCTGATGGAGAGGACAATCCAAGGTTTGAAGAGGTTTATCAGGAGTTTCTGGATTATTATCAGAAGAACTGTCAGGTAAAAACCAGAGCCTATGATGGAATAATGGAACTTTTAAAGGAACTTCATGAAAGCAACATAAAAATGGCAATTGTGTCAAATAAGGCTCATGGAGCAGTTGATGAATTAAATGAAATTTATTTCAAGGATTATATAAAGGTTGCCATAGGGGAAAACGAGGCGGCAGGAATTAAGAAAAAGCCGGCACCAGACAGTGTTTTCCATGCATTAAAGCTTCTTGGAAGTAAAAAAGAGGAAGCGGTTTACGTGGGAGATTCAGAAGTAGACAGGGCAACAGCAGAAAATGCAGGTATGGATTGTGTGTTATGTAGCTGGGGCTTTAGGGAAAGAGAACTTCTTGAAGGTCTTAAACCAATAGCTATAATAGATGAGCCAAAGGACCTGCTTAAAATAATTAAATAACAAAAAGCCTGTAGAGTTATTCAAAAGATATATGATATATGATATTATATACACAAATTCATTATTACATAAGAGTGGGTTTGTGTATTTTTATGTAGATTGATTGAGAGAAAATTTAAGGAGGGAAAAAAGAATGCAAAGAAGGAGAGTTTTGTCAATTTTGCTCGTGGTTATGCTGATAGTCACAATTATTTATCCAATGAATAAAAATGTTCAGATAAGAGCAAATGATAATGGAGCGAAAACACATATATTATCTAACCCGACGAAGGATACCACAGGAAATACCATTTGGGACTGCGTTTATTTTGGAAACTATTATCAGAATGATGTAGAAGGAAAATACAAAGAACCGATTAAATGGAGAGTACTCAAGGTAGATGGGAATGATGCATTTCTTTTGGCAGACAAAGGATTAGATGTGAAACCATGGCATGAGTCAGGGGATGGTGTTGATTGGGAGACATGTACTCTTAGGAGCTGGCTTAATGGTTATAAAAGCAGTATGAATAAAAATGGGATAGATTATTCAAATGACAATTTTATGGATACAGCTTTCACAGCAGAAGAACAGCAGGCAATTAATACAACATTAGTATCAAACGCTCAGGATCCGTTTTTGGATTCACCGAAGGTCAATGATACATACGATCAGGTTTATTGTTTGGCATATAAGGAAGCGTTAAATACGGAATATGGCTTTTCAGGAGAGTATAATGCAGACCCTACAAGAGCGCTTGTTGTTACTCCATATGCAAATGCCAAATTGGATTGGGAAACATATCCGTGGCTGATGCCGGGGTGGTGGCTTAGAACAATGGGAGATGATACCTATCGTGATGTCAACACTTATAAGGGAAAATATGCGGCATATGTATTTCAGTCCGGTTTTGTTTATCCGAATGGTTCATCAGTAAATGATACATTTACGACAGTACGTCCAGTACTGCATTTAAATACACAAAATACTGATGTTTATTCCTATGCAGGAAAGGTAAGTAGTGATGGAACAGAATCAGATGTTCCGACAACACAGGAAGTAACAACGCCAAATGAAACAACAACACAGGAAGGAATCGAGACATCTCCTGAAGCAACCACAACACCAAATATAGAAACAACAAAGGAATCGACAACACCGGAAAATCTTCCTCTTACACCGGGACAGGCAGATGCAAATCTTTGGTTTGAAATTGGTGGATATACATATTATTGCGGTCCGTGGAATGGGTCTACGGTACAGCTGGGGGCAGACCCTGAGGATCCGGATCATGTTCAGATGCAACAGCTGACAAGTAACTGGGGAAGTGCCTGGGGATTGCAGCTCAAGAAAACAGTAACCGGATTGGTGCCGGGTAAAATATATACAATATCGATCGATATGTATTCACCATCAGAAGACGGTTCTTATAAAATTACAAACGATCTGAATGAAAGTGAACCAAGAAAATTAGTGATTGGCACAACAACTCTTTCCACAGAACTTATGGCAGATGGAGATGGAACAATTGAATTTATGGTAGGAGCCGGATTAGTCGGAACTTCAGTTGTTCTTGATTTTTCTAATGTAGTTGTAAAAGATGAAGATGGAAATATCGTATATCCAAAAGCAGAAGAGCAGACAACGAAAATGGAAGAAAACACAACGGTTGCACCTACTACAGTAGCCCCAACAACGGTAGCTCCTACTACAGAGGCACCAACAGAAGCACCTACACAGGCACCGACAGAGGAACCTACTACAGCTGATCCTAAGACTATTACAATCAG
>NZ_CAKVZL010000091.1:0-8550 GCF_934835595.1 Eubacterium sp. AF15-50 | reverse complement strand
GCATGTCCTTTTCACCCTTCATCATTACCCCCATCATGGCTCCTGCACTAAGCAATCTTCCTAACGCCGCCGTAGCCACAGGACTGGTATTATGATGTTCTCTGGCTGTTTCAACCATTTCCCTTGAAGTAATGGCAAATGCCCTTATTTGTCTGTTTGCCGCCGTTGCTCTTACTATATAATCCATTATAAATCTCCTTATTTCTTTAATACCACATATATTCTGTCATCATCTTCACTTGCATTTTCATGGCTAAATGCCCTATATAATGACACAATATTCATACCGGCTTCCTTTACCGCCTCTTTAATTTCTTCTATTAAATATCCCCGCTGGTAATGTTCTTCAACGAATTTATCATATCTGCCGTCATCCCCTTTTATAAACAATGACAACTGATATTCATTTATATTGTCACTTTCATCAAAATAATTATCCCAGATAAAACTACATTCGTCCCTGTCTTCTGCAATTACATTATCCCCTATGCTCCTAAAGTACTTAACAGTCTTTAAATCAAAAATAAATACACCCTCCGGTGCAAGATACTTTTTAACTCCTTTAATAACTGTAACCAAATCATCATACTCCGTTATATAATTGATGCTGTCGCATATGCTAACTGCTGCTGCCACCTGACATGGCAGTTCCAATTTCCGCATATCCATAGCTACATACAGAATATTATTTCTCACTTCATCAGTTAATTTTTCAAATGCAATTCCCAGCATTTCCGGGGAAATGTCCGTTCCAATAATATTATAGCCTTCTTTAGCCAGACCCATTGTAACATTTCCTGTTCCACAGCCTAACTCAACCAACGTTCCTGTCTCTACCCCGTTATCCTTCAGCAGTTCACACAGGTAGTGACACCACATTGGATAGTCTATATTATCCATAAATTTGTCATAAACCTCGGCAAATCCAGTGTATGCTTCCATAATTTTCTCCTTCTAAACATACTTAGTTTAATTTTACCAATAATCCCTCTTAAACGCAACCTTGATTAAATTACTTTACTCATTTATACTGTACTTATATTTTTCAAAAAAGGTGCATTATGGTAGACATTATATTTAACATAAAAAAAGTATGTAAGAGAAAACTTATATTTCCCCTTATAATAACCGTGATTATGCCGGCTATTCTTTTTTTGTGCCCTTTTTACAATATTTTTCATCCGGATGTTATTGATAACATTAGTGATGTTGACGCCGGTCATAAATATGTTAGCGTCCATGCTGACAGACTATATTATACCGGTTACAATCTGAATAAATCCTTTGGCAGGGAATATGGTTATTATTACTCTATCGATGAAGATAAATGCATTTTTGCCATTGTTCCTGTAAGTGATACCCCGGCAAAAATTCTAAAGGATTATGATTTCAAGGCCAAAGTGATCAAAAGAAACCGTCCTTTTAAAAAGATGCTTTCAGCCTTTGCCAATGATTTAAACTGGAATATAAACGACCTGTCTGGTTTCTCGGAAGATTTCGTTGTAAGTTCCCCGGATTATTCTCCAAAGCTTTATATGGCTATTATGTGGATAACTCTCTTTATTTTATTTGTTTCCATTAAAAAAGTTATATCAGAAATAATGGGCATTTTCGTTCCCTATTTCTATCCCGTATGTACTTTTCTTGGAAAGAAAGAGCAAAAAGCTCTTATTGATAACGCCCAAAGTGAGCTTTTATCAGAGAATTATCTTCAAATAAATTCAATGTACATAACTGAAAATTATTTTATAGATATTGACAAAAGCTATGTTTCCATAATCCCCTTAAAGGATATAATCTGGTGCTACAGGGTAGGTGAATTACGGTTAAATCCAAACAGCACATCTCCGGATTACTCCCTTTGTTTTGCCATAAAAAGCGGATCCGTAATAACTGACAGGCATAAAACCAGCGATGAAGCCTTAGAGCTTTTAAATGCCATCCGTGCCACTGAATATGACATTATTATCGGTCACTCCGAATCCAAACAAAAGGAAGCCAAGAAACGTTTAAAAGTTTTACGCAATAATTAACCGACCTGCCAATTGTATGTAACTTTTGGTGGTCGGTTTAATTATGTTATTTGGTGCCTCTTCCATTTAATATTCTGTATATAAGTAACATTGCATATATAAATGCCGGTATTACAACCATGCACCATGCACTTGCTTTCCATGCATTTGAGAAATCTCCCACACCGAAATTTGTCAGCAACGCAAAAATCAATGTCAGTATTGCACATATAACAATTACTATAACTCCTATCATTGCAAAAGTACGTCTTACCTTATCCATATAATCCCTCATTTCTGTTATTTGTCTCTGCAAAACAATCCTTTATTAGAAAAAGATTTATCTTTTACACTGTATCCTATTATATATGAAAGATTAATCTATTGCAATTATTCAATATGGTCGGTATAATTAGAGTGTTTATAACTATATTTTGGAGGATAACAATGGATAAGAAGTATTTATTGGAAACATGGAGAGAAATTGCATATAATCAGCAACAGACTCAGGAACAGTATGATCAGTTCTGGGGTGCATATTTTGCTCAGGAAGTGGAAGTTTACAAAGATCTGCTTAAAAATCACGGCACAGTTGTTTCCGGTACAGTTGAAGAACTTGCCAAGAAATACAACATGGAAGTTCTTACTATGGTTGGTTTCCTTGACGGAATTAACGAAAGCCTCAAGACACCAAACAACTTAGAGGAGTTGACAGAAACCAGAGAAGTAAGTCTTGATTATGATGATGAGCTTCTTTACAAGAACATGGTTGAAGCTAAGGCAGACTGGCTTTACGGTCTTGAAGAATGGAACGACATTCTTGATGCAGACAAGCAAAAGAAATTATATAAAGAGCAGAAATTATCAGGCACAGTATTTAAAGATAAAAAAATCGGCAGAAATGACCCATGTCCATGTGGAAGTGGAAAAAAATATAAATATTGCTGTGGCAGAAATTAATTGACTAATATGCATAATAAAACCGGTGGCTGCGAGCCACCGGTTTTATTTTTTACTTACGATTTATAATTTCATGACGTCCCGGTCCGTTGCTGACCATAGTAATTGGCACGCCAAGTTCTTTCTCAATAAATTCAATGTATTTACGACAGTTTTCCGGTAATTTTTCGTATTCCGTAATTCCACGAATTTCCTCTTTCCATCCCGGAAGTTTTTCGTAAACAGGCTTTGCTTTCTTAAGTTTAGCTGTAACAGGGAAGTCTTTTGTAACCTCTCCGTCAATTTCATATCCTACACAAACAGGGATTTCATCTAAGTATCCTAATACATCAAGTACAGTAAGGGCTACCTCTGTAGCACCCTGCATTCTTACACCGTAACGTGATGCAACGCAGTCAAACCATCCCATTCTACGAGGACGTCCTGTTGTGGCACCAAACTCACCACCGTCACCACCACGTCTTCTAAGTTCATCTGCTTCGTCTCCAAAGATTTCACTTACAAACTCACCTGCTCCAACGGCGCTGGAATAAGCCTTAACTACAGTAATAATATCCTTAATTTCATAAGGTGGAATACCTGCACCAATAGCTCCATATGCAGCCAATGTTGATGAAGATGTTACCATTGGATAAATACCAAAATCAGGATCCTTCAATGTTCCAAGCTGTCCTTCAAGAAGGATTGTCTTGCCTTCCTTAATGGCATTGTTTAAGAATAATGACACATCACATGCATAAGGCTCAATTATATCTCTATAACTATGTAATGTCTCAAGTAATTCATCCGGATTAATAAGCGGCTTATGATACATATGCTCTAATAAAATGTTCTTCTGAGCAACTACTCTTGCCACCTTTTCCTTAAGTGTTTCCTCATCAAATAATTCTGATACCTGGAATCCAATCTTTGCATATTTATCTGAATAGAAAGGAGCAATACCTGACTTAGTTGAGCCAAATGCCTTTCCGCCTAATCTTTCTTCCTCATATGCATCAAAGTCTATGTGATATGGCATAAGAATCTGTGCTCTGTCTGAAACAAGAATATGTGGCTTTGGGACTCCCTTTGAAACTATATCATCTATTTCTCTTTGAAGATAAGGAATATTCAGTGCAACTCCGTTACCGATAACGCATGTAGTATGCTGATAAAATACTCCTGATGGAAGTAAATGTAATGCGAATTTACCATAATCATTTATAATGGTATGACCTGCATTGCTTCCTCCCTGAAATCTTACAATGATGTCTGACTTTTCGCCAAGCATATCTGTAATCTTTCCTTTTCCTTCATCGCCCCAGTTAGCACCAACTATCGCTCTAACCATATTGGTCTCCTCCTAACATTTATATAATTATATATCAATAGTTCTGTTTGCAATGTTCCATATTTAATTAAGCCCAAGCAAACCATTGAACATTATACTATTTGTTGATGAAAAATGCTAGTGTTTTAAAGCATTTTTATGACTTTTAATCCCCCTGCAATTGAATTATCTTCCATTCTCTGATACAATTTAATCCTTAGGAGGCAGAATTAATATGCGTATTTCAAAAAATAAAAATTTCATATGCATTTTGTTATCCATATCCTTGATTCTTTCAGGGATGTTTTATAATGTTCTGACTCCACAATCAGTTTTAGATGATTTCGCACCGGATAAAACTACTACATATTATTCTGTAAAAGATGTTTTACCTGTTAGTGTTTCTACCAAAAGCGAAAATCAAAACACAGCTGTTTCTTCTAATAAACTTAAAAGCTCCTCCACATATTTAGGAGGTTTTGGTGGAATTGTAGCTAATGCTGCATTCTTTCTTCATAACAGCTTTGGTCCAGACTTAGTATCTTTGGTATGCTGCAACGATAATTTAAACAGCCATACCGTAATTCTAAATTATATTCACCAACAGGACGGCAAAAAGTAATTTTATGTACCACCTTTTTAAAGGTTTTATTTTAGTACAATTAAATAAGGAGGTATATAAATCATGGGTACAATTATAGCCGTTGTGGTAATGGCACTTGTGTTTGCCGCTGCCGGAATCTGGGCATGGTATATGTCTAAAGATAATGATTAATATAAATATACATAATTTGTATAAATGAACTTAAGCCTATAAGGGATTTTGAATTTGCTTTTTACATTTTCAAAGTATCTTATAGGCTTTATTTTATTTAGCTGTTGTTGTATAATGTTTTTTTGAAATTAACTAAGGTGAGATTAAGATGAATAGTAAAAATACAACCAGATTAAATAACAAAAAAGTCTTTATTAAGGGAATGCATGACGGTGTTCCCATTGCATTAGGATACCTTGCCGTATCCTTTTCTTTAGGTATTGCCGCAAAAAATGCAGGAATGACTCCATTTCAGGGCTTTCTCGCCAGTGCATTATGTAATGCATCAGCGGGAGAATATGCAGGCTTTGTAACAATTGCGGCTCTTGCCTCCTTTGCGGAAATTGCCATAATCACATTAATTGCCAATGCCAGATATATGCTTATGAGTTGTGCCATGAGCCAGCGAATCAGCCCTGACACTTCAATTATTCACAGAATATTAATGGGATTTTATTTAACGGATGAGCTTTTTGCCATTGCAATTGCAAGACCGGGACATCTTAATCCCTACTATACATATGGTGCAGTTTCCATTGCCGGTCCATGTTGGGCAGTTGGAACTGCTTTAGGTGCCATGGCAGGTAATCTTTTGCCCGGTAATATTACCAGTGCCTTAAGCGTATCTTTATATGGAATGTTTTTGGCAATTATTATTCCACCATCAAGAAAAAGCAAAATCATTGCAGGCATTGTTGCCGTAAGCTTTGTTGCAAGCTTCGCCGCTGCCTATATTCCACTGATTTCTTCCCTTTCTGATGGAACTAAAACTATTATTTTAACTATTGTTATTTCTGTTTTGGCAGCAGTTTTGTTTCCTGTTGACACTAATAAGGAGGAGGCTTAATAATGAATACACGAATTTATATTTACATATTTATAATGGCAGCCGTAAGTTTTGCAATACGTGTGCTTCCCCTTACCCTTATTCAGAAGCAGATTAAAAACCGATTTTTGCAGTCATTTTTATATTATGTTCCATATGTTACATTATCGGTAATGACATTTCCTGCCATTATAAATGCCACTCACTATCCGGTTGCCGGAGTTTTAGCACTTATTGGTGGAATTATTGCTGCATGGTTTAATGCCGGACTTTTCAAAGTTTCCGTATTATGCTGCTTTATTGTTTTAGTATCAGAATATTTAATAATCTTTATAAAATAGTTTCTTTCATAATTGATAAATTTTTAACACTATGCTATACTTTACGTTGACTTTTTGTAATTATTTGAGAGATTAAGTATTTAAGAACATTTTAAATTTTAGGAGGAAAATAAATGTACAAAATTGTTAGAAGACAGCAATTAAATGATACAGTTGTACGCCTTGATGTTGAGGCGCCTTTTATTGCTGCTAAGGCAAAAGCCGGTCAGTTTATCATTTTCCGTATTGATGAACAGGGCGAGCGTGTTCCACTTACTATCGCTGATACTGACCCGGATAAGGGTACTGTTACTATTATTTTTCAGATTGTAGGACAGTCAACTATGCTTCTTTCACAAATGAAGGAAGGTGACTACATTTTAGATTTTGTTGGTCCTTTAGGTACCGCTACAGACTTCGGTGATGCAAAGAAGGTTTGCGTTATTGGTGGTGGCGTAGGTAATGCCATTGCTTATCCGTCTGCTAAAGCTTTATTTAAGGCTGGTGTTGACGTTGACGTTATTGCCGGATTCAGAAGTAAGGATATTGTTATTTTAGAAGATGAATATAAATCCATCTGTAACAGACTTTTCATTACAACAGATGATGGTTCATATGGTGAAAAGGGCTTTGTAACAAACAAGCTTCAGAGCCTTATTGACGAAGGAAACAATTATGACCTTGTTATTGCCATCGGACCTATTCCAATGATGAAGTTCGTTTCAAAGGTTACTGAACCTTATAATATTAAGACTCTTGTTTCTTTAAATCCAATTATGATTGACGGAACAGGAATGTGCGGTGGTTGCCGTGTTACTGTAGATGGCAAAATCAAGTTTGCCTGTGTTGACGGTCCTGATTTTGACGGACATAAGGTTGATTACGATGAGTTAATGAAACGTAACTCTACTTACAGAGATTTTGAAGCACATGACAGAGAAAACTGTCGTATGTATAAAGCTGCTGAGAATTTAGGAGGTGCAAAATAATGCCAAATATGAGTTTAACAAAAGTTCCAATGCCTTCTCAGGAGCCAAATGTCAGAAATAAGAATTTTGATGAGGTTGCTCTTGGCTACACAGCTGAAATGGCTATGGAAGAAGCAACAAGATGTATTAATTGTAAAAATAAGCCATGTATGAGTGGTTGCCCTGTTTGCGTCAGAATACCTGAGTTTATTGCAAAGGTTGCAGCAGGTGAATTTGATGAAGCATACAAGATTATTACCAGCACCAACGGTCTTCCTGCTGTTTGCGGACGTGTTTGTCCACAGGAAAACCAGTGTGAAGGAAAATGTATCAGAGGAATTAAAGGCGAACCTGTTTCTATTGGACGTCTTGAAAGATTCGTAGCTGATTATCATCTTGCTCATAGCAATGATGATGTGGAAAAACCTGAAAGTAACGGTATCAAGGTTGCTGTTATCGGTGCCGGTCCTGCCGGACTTACATGTGCCGGAGATTTGGCAAAGCTTGGATATCAGGTTACAATTTTTGAAGCTTTCCACAAAGCCGGTGGTGTTTTAGTTTATGGTATTCCTGAATTCAGACTTCCTAAGGCTATTGTTCAGAAGGAAGTTGATAATTTAACAAAGCTTGGTGTTGATATTGAAACTAACATGGTTATTGGTCGTGTACTTTCAGTTGACGAAATTATGGAAAGAGGTTACAAAGCCGTATTCATCGGTTCAGGTGCCGGACTTCCATCATTTATGGGTATTGAAGGTGAAGCATTAATTGGTGTTTATTCAGCTAACGAATATCTTACAAGAGCCAATCTTATGAAGGCTTACAAGCCTGAGTATGATACTCCTGTTATTAAGAGCAAAAATGTTGCTGTTGTTGGTGGTGGAAATGTTGCCATGGATGCAGCAAGAACTGCTTTAAGACTTGGTGCTGAAAACGTATATATTGTTTATCGTAGAGGTATGGAAGAACTTCCTGCCAGAAAAGAAGAAGTTGAACATGCAGAGGAAGAAGGTATCATCTTTAAGACATTACATAATCCTGTAAAACTTATTGGCGATGAAAATGGTCGTGTTTGCAAGATGGAATGTATTCAGATGGAACTGGGAGAAGCTGATGCTTCAGGACGTAGACGTCCAATTCCTGTTGAGGGAAGCAACTTTGAACTTGATGTTGATACAGTTATCATGTCAATTGGTACTTCTCCTAACCCGCTTTTAAGAACTACAACTGAAGGTCTTGAAGCAAACAAATGGGGATGTCTGGTAGTCAACGAAGATACTCTCGAAACAACAAGAGAAAATGTATATGCCGGTGGCGATGCCGTAACAGGTGCTGCTACAG